>NZ_JBEZGM010000012.1:1549-214328 GCF_040649995.1 Micromonospora sp. NPDC048835
GCTCGCAAACCCGGCTCACTCCTCGCGCTCACTGGTGTCTCCTTGTTCGCGGCTGCGGGGCTCGCAAACCCGGCTCACTCCTCGCGCTCACTGGTGTCTCCTTGTTCGCGGCTGCGGGGCTCGCAAACCCGGCTCACTCCTCGCGCTCACTGGTGCCCCAGGATGTGCGTGCGGTAGAACGCCCAGGCATCTCCGACCATGTCGTGCAGGGTCGGCTTCTGCGGCACCCAGCCCAGCTCGTCACGGGCCAGGGCGGACGACGCCACCAGCTCGGCCGGGTCGCCCTCGCGGCGCGGGGCGACCTCGACGGGCAGTTGGTGCCCGGTGACCTCGCGGACCACGTCGACGACCTGGCGGTTGGTGAAGCCGTTGCCGTTGCCCAGGTTGTAGATCCGGTGCTGGCCGCTGGTGGCCGCGTCCAACGCCAGCAGATGCGCGCGGGCCAGGTCGGCGACGTGGATGTAGTCGCGGACGCAGGTGCCGTCGACGGTGGGGTAGTCGTCCCCGAAGAGTTGGAGCTTCTCCCGCCGGCCGGCGGCGACGTCGAGCGCGATCGGGATCAGGTGCGTCTCCGGGTCGTGTCGCTCGCCGAGCGTGATGTCGCCGTCGAGGTGGGCACCGGCCACGTTGAAGTAGCGCAGCGACACCGCGGCCAGGCCGTGCGCGACCGCCTCGGAGGTCAGTGCCATGTCGACGGCGAGTTTGGTGGCGCCGTACGTGTTTGTGGGTGCCTTGACCGCGTTTTCGGTGATGGGCAGCTCGGTGGGGTTGCCGTAGACGGCGGCGGTGGAGGAGAACACCATCCGGGGCACCCTGGCTGCCCGGACCGCGTCGATCAGGGCGAGCGTGCCGACGGTGTTGTTCTGCCAGTACAGCTCCGGCTTGACCATCGACTCGCCGGCGGCGATCAGGGCGGCGAAGTGCAGCACCCCGTCGAAGCCGGCGTCCGCGGTGATGACGCGGGCGGCGTCGTGGATGGACGCCTCGACGTGGGTGGCGTCCGGGGCGAGGGCTTCGCGGTGGCCGGTGCGCAGGTCGTCCAGGATGACCACCTGGTGGCCCGCGTCGAGCAGCATCCGGGTCACCACGCTCCCGATGAAGCCGGCGCCCCCGGTGACGAGCAGTTTCACGTCGTTTCCTCCTGCCTGGCCCGCCCGGGACGTAGCCCATCGCTGATCACACTAGGGCGGTGGTAGGCGCCCTCGCCAACGCCACCGCCAACCCCATTCCATCATAATCTCTCATGATTAAACAGAGCCGAACATCTGTACGCCGCTCCGCGTGATCCCCGGTGCGGCGGGCCCACGGTGTCTACCATCTCTGTCATGCGGGAAGTGGCCCGTACCGGGCTCCGGCGACGCGTGCGGGCGTACCCCCGCCGTGACCCCGGCCCGCTCGCCCGGGCGGTCGCCCGGGTGCTGGTCCGAGCCGCGGACGGTGCCACCCGACTCGTCACCGACCTGCTCGGCACCGGTCCGACGGCAGGCCGGGAGCGCATTTCGGAAGCCGATCTGCGGGATCTGGTCGCGGCGAACACCGTGCTGGACCCGGACGAGCGGCGGATCATCGACGAGGTCCTGGTGGCCGGTGCCAGTCTGATCCGCGAGGTGATGATGCCGCGCACCGAGGTGGTCTTCCTCCCGGCGCGGCTGACCATCGTCGAGGCCGCCCGACTGGTCCGCGCCGAGACGCACACCCGTTACCCGGTCACCGACGGCACCCACGACGACGTGGTCGGCTTCGTGCACCTCCGTGACGTCCTGCTGCGCCCGGACGCCGACCCGTGCGTCACCGTCGGCGAACTGGCCCGGGAGGTGAAGCGGCTGCCCGGCAGCAAACGGGTGCTCGCCGCGCTGACCGAGATGCGCCGCGAGGGTCAGCACCTCGCGGTGGTGGTCGACGAGTACGGCGGCACGGCCGGGATCGTCACCCTCGAGGACCTCATCGAGGAGTTGGTCGGTGAGATCCACGACGAGTACGACGCCACCCCCGACCCGGTGCACGCTGGCCTGCCCGCCGTGGTGGACGGCCGCCTCAACCTCGCCGACTTCGCCGAGCGGACCGGGGTGACGCTTCCCGCCGGACCGTACGAGACGGTGGGCGGGTTCGTCATGGCCGCGCTGGGCCGACTCCCGGCGACCGGCGACGAGGTGCCGGTGCCCGGTGAACCCGCTGACGTGGGCGCGCCCGATCCGGCCGACCTTCCGGCTGCCTGGCTGCTGCGGGTGCTCACGTTGGACGGCCGCCGAGTGGCCCGCCTCGCCGTCTCCCCGACACCCGACACCGAACAGCACCGGGAGCCGGGCGCCGAGCAGCACCGCGAGCAGGGCGCCGAGGACGACGCCGCGCCGGCCACGACGGAGGGCTCCGAGCGGGCCCGGCGGACGGTGGCGGGGCAGCACCGCCGGGTGACGGTCGGGCCGACGCGCCGGGCCGACACCCGTGAACCATGGGAGGTCAGCACCCCGTCGTCGGCGAGCCGGAGCCGACCGGCCGGCCCGTCATGACGGACCGGGTTGCTTGCTGACAGAATTATCGCCATGTCCGACGTTCCCGCCCGGCCCCGCGTCTTCTCCGGCATCCAGCCGACAGCCGACTCGTTCCACCTCGGCAACTATCTGGGTGCGGTGCGGCACTGGGTGGCGCTGCAGGACACTCACGACGCCTTCTACTGCGTGGTGGACCTGCACGCCATCACGGCGGGGCACGACCCGGCGCTGCTGCGCCAGCGGACGCGGGTGGCGGCGGCCCAGCTCTTCGCGGTCGGGCTCGACCCGGACCGCAGCACCCTGTTCGTCCAGTCGCAGGTGCCCGAGCACCCGCAGTTGGCCTGGGTGCTCGGCTGCATCACCGGTTTCGGCGAGGCCAGCCGGATGACCCAGTTCAAGGACAAGTCGCAGAAGCAGGGCAACGAGCGGGCCAGCGTGGGGCTGTTCACCTACCCGGTGCTCCAGGCCGCCGACATCCTGCTCTACCAGGCCAACGCGGTGCCGGTCGGTGAGGACCAGCGTCAGCACCTGGAGCTCTCCCGGGACCTGGCCCAGCGGTTCAACTCGCTGTTCGGCGCGACGTTCACGGTGCCCGCGCCGCACATCGTCAAGGACACTGCGAAGATCACCGATCTGCAGGATCCGACCGCGAAGATGTCGAAGTCGTCGTCCTCGCCGGCCGGCATCATCGACCTGCTCGAAGATCCGGCCCGGTCCGCCAAGAAGATCCGCTCGGCGGTGACGGACACCGGCCGCGAGATCGTCTTCGACGCCGAGACCAAGCCGGGTGTGTCCAACCTGTTGACCATCTACTCGGCGCTCAGCGGCCGCAGCATCGACGAGCTGGTGGCCGCGTTCGCGGGCCGCGGCTACGGCGATCTGAAGAAGGAGTTGGCCGAGGTGGTGACGGACTTCGTCCGGCCGATCCAGGAGCGCACCCGCGGCTACCTCGACGATCCGGCCCAACTGGACAAGCTGCTCGCGGCCGGCGCGGAGAAGGCCCGGGCGGTAGCCGCGACGACCCTGCGGTCCGCGTACGAGCGGGTGGGTTTCTTTCCGCCCGTGCGTGGCGAGTAGCTCCGCGGTTCAGGTGGACGGGTCGGTGGTCGGAGGGGCGGCGCGAAGCGTGGATCGCAGTGGCGGGGTGCCGCCAACCGGCGACACCATCCAGATCGGCATCGCGGTGGACATCCCCGAGCCGTGGGGTGCCCTGCTCACCCGGCGGCGGGTCGAGGCCGGTGATCCGCTTGCCGTGCCCGCGCACGTGACGTTGCTCGGGCCCACCGAGATTCCGACGGCCAACCTGCCGGCGGTCGAGCGGCACCTGGCCGCCGTCGCCGCCGCGCACCTGCCGTTCACGCTGCACCTGCGGGGCACCGGCACGTTCCGTCCGGTCACCCAGGTGGTGTTCGTCGCGGTGGCCGCCGGGATCAGTGAGTGCGAGCTGCTGGCCGCGGCCATCGCCGCGGCGCCGGGCCTGCACCGCGAGTTGCGGTTTCCCTACCACCCGCACGTCACCGTGGCCCAGGACGTGGCACCGGAGGCTCTGGACCGGGTGTACGAGGATCTGGCCGACTTCTCCGCGATGTTCGAGGTCGACGCGTTCACCCTCTTCTCGCACAGTGGGCAGACGAGGTGGCAGCCGCGGCGCGACTTCTGCCTCGGCACCTGAAGCGCCGACGACCGAACGGTCGGCACCTGAAGCGCCGGCACCTGAAGCGTCGGCGGACCGAACGGCCGGCACCTGACGCGTCGGCGGACCGAACAGCCGGCGACTGATGGCCGGCGACGCGCCGGCCGGCGAGCATCGGGAGCCGGTTGCCACGACAGCGGTGGGAGATCGGCGAGGATGATCGCGTGAACGTGATCGGCCGGATCGAGGCGGGCATCGACCGCTTGGTGAGCGCCGCGCGCCACCGGTCGGGACTCTTCGATCATGTGTGGCGGGCCGGCGTGCTGTACGGCGAGGTGCTGGCCGGCCGGCTGGCCGCCGCGATCGCGTACTACGGGTTCTTCGCGGTGTTCGCTCTCGCTCTTGTCGCGTTCTCCGTCTTCGGTGCGATCCTGGAGGACAACGACGAGGTCAGCGCGGCGGCGGCCGACTTCCTCAAGGAGAATCTGCCGTTCCTGGACGCCGAGCAGATCGCCAACTCGAGCGGCACGGTGGGTGTGGTCGGCCTGGTCATCCTGGTCTTCACCGGGATCGGCTGGGTGGAGGCCATCCGGTCCTCGCAGCGGCTGATGTACCAGCTCAACCAGCAGCCGGGGAATCTGGTCGTGCGGCGGCTCGTCGACCTGGGCGTGATGATCGGCGTCTTCGTGCTGCTCGGCGTCTCGGTCGCCGCGGTGGACGCGTTGGAGTCGCTGCTGCGCTTCCTGCTGCGCAGCACCGGGTCGGTCGGTCTGACCACGATCAGCGCGGTGCTTAGCGTCCTCGTCAACACGGTGCTCGCCACCGCGCTGCTGCTGGCCGTGCCTCGGCTGCGGATGAGCCGGTCCCGGTTGCGCCCGGTGGTGCTGCTGGTGGCGGTCGGCATCACGCTGCTGAACACCGTCGGGCGGTACTACGTGGTGCGGACCGAGCGGAACCCGGCGTACACGGTGGTGGCCGGCGCCGTCGGTCTGCTGCTCTACCTCTACCTGCTCAACCAACTGGTGCTGTTCGGCGCGGCACTCCTCGCGACAAGCACCAACGGTCGGGTGGTGGACCTGGCGGAGCCGCCCGCGACACCGAAGGATGTCGACGAGGGCATCGATCCGGGCACCCCGGGCGGTGCGGGCTGATGACGGAAGGCGCGCAGATGCTGATCTCGGTCGACCCGGACTCGCCCGTGCCCCCGTACGAGCAGGTACGTGTGCAGCTCGCCGAGCTGATCGGCGACGGTCGGCTGCCGGTGGGCAGCCGACTGCCCACCGTCCGGCAGCTCGCCGGTGATCTGCGGTTGGCCGCGAACACGGTGGCCCGCGCCTACCGGGAGTTGGAGTCGGCCGGGCTGCTGGAGACCCGGGGGCGCAACGGCAGCTTCGTCGCCCCCGGGCGGGACGACGCCGTCGATCGACTGCAGCGGGCCGCGGCCGGCTACGCGGCCGAGGCGGCCCGGCTCGGCGTGTCACCTGCCACCGCGCTCGCCCTGGTCCGCGCCGCCCTGGATGCTGCCCGCCCCGGCTGAGAGGCCGTCGGTCGACCGCGCGGGCCCCGGCGGCGACGACGGCCGCGAACGCCGGACGGGCGACAACCGAGAAGAACCGCGTCGGTACTCGCGTCAGCCGGCCATGATGAGCCGGTGGGCGCACTCATGACACTGGACCTGCCGGCGGACTCCCCGCTCCTCGGCCTGCCGTGGATCATCACCTTCGGTCCGCTCGGTGATCTCGACGAGTGGGAGCCGGTGGTCTGCGGGCCGTACGAGCGGCCGCACGCGTTGGCCCTGGCCGAGGCGGTGGTGGCCGAGGAACAGTTGATGGCGGTGGTGGAGCCGTTGCTGCCGGCGCTGTCCGCCGACGAGATCCGCAGCGAGATCGCCGCCGCGCAGGTCGCCGCCGAGGACGAGGCCCGCCAGGTGGAGGGGGCCGACCTGTACGGGGACTTCGAGGACGTGATCGACGAGGAGTTGGACGCGGCAGCCGACGAGGCCGGCCACGGTGAGCCCGTCGAACCGCCGGACGAGGCCGAGGTACGCGCTGGTTTCACCCGGATCGCGGCGTTGCTCACCGCGAAGTGAACGCCGTGCGCAGACACCGGCGCCACGCGGAGCGGACTCCGCGCGGCGCCGGTGGCACCTCACCCCCCACCACAAGGGGTCGGTAGCCCAGTCGCCCGCCGGCGCGGGGCACGACGAACGACCAGGTCGAGTACGGGTTACCCGTTCAGCGCTGTTCCAACCAGACTGCGGCGTCAATTGGCAGCAGATGACCGGGGCCCTGCTCGGCGAGCGTGTCGCTGGCGACGAGCGGCTGACCGTACCCGTCGATCAGGACCGGCGCGCCGCTGAGGTTTACCACGCAGGTCAGCACGGTCGCGCCGGCGGTACGCGAGAAGGCCAGCAGGCCCGGCTCGGCCTCCCGCCAGGTGACCTCGTCGGCGTCCTGGGCGAGCGCGGGATGGTCGTGACGGATCCGCAGCGCGGCGCGGTACAGCTCCAGGGTGGAGCCGGGCACGCCGGTCTGCGCCGCGACGGACAGCGCCCGCCAGGTCGCCGGGGCGGGAAGCCAGCTCAGCTCGCTGCCGGCCGGCCCGAAGCCGTACGGGGCTAGCTCGCCGCTCCACGGAATGGGTACCCGGCAGCCGTCCCGGCTCTCGCCGGTACGCAGGAATGCCGGATCCTGGCGCAGCTCGTCGGGGAGGTCGAGAACCTCCGGCAGGCCCAACTCCTCACCCTGGTACAGGTAGGCGCAGCCCGGCAGGGCGAGCATCAGCAGGCTGGCGGCCCGGGCCCGGCGCAGCCCTTCGGCGCCGTCGCCGTAACGGGTGACGTGCCGTTGCTTGTCGTGGTTGGACAGCACCCAGGTGGTCGGCGCCCCCACGACTGTCGCCTCGGCCAACGCCGTGTCGATCACCTTGCGGAACGAGTCGGCCGACCAGGTTGCGTCGAGGAAGTCGAAGCTGAACGCCTGGTGCAGCTCGTCCGGGCCGATGTAGCGGGCCAGGCGCTGCGGCGTCTCGGCCCAGGCCTCGGCGACCGCCATCCGGCCGCCCGGGTAGCTGTCGAGGATGGGCCGCCAGGCGCGGTAGATCTCGTGCACCTCGTCCTGGTCGAAGTAGGGGAGCCGGGCCTTGCCGAGCAGTTCGACCTGGCGTTGGCCGGTGGTCGAGCTGAAGCCGACGTCCGGCAGCCCTTCGGCCTTGATCATGCCGTGCGCCACGTCGACGCGGAATCCGTCGACGCCCCGGTCCAGCCAGAACCGCAGCACGTCCTCGAACTCGGCGCGGACCTCGGGGTGGCGCCAGTTCAGATCCGGCTGCGAGGGGTCGAACAGGTGCAGGTACCACTGGCCGTCGGCGGTCCGGGTCCAGGCGGGGCCACCGAAGATGCTCTCCCAGTCGTTCGGCGGCAGCTCGCCGTGGGGGCCCTGGCCGTCGGCGAAGAGGTAGCGGGCCCGCTCCGGTGAGCCGGGGCCGGCGGCGAGCGCGGCGGTGAACCAGTGGTGCGCGCTCGAGGTGTGGTTGGGCACCAGGTCGACGATGATCCGCAGGCCGAGGGCGTGCGCGTCGCTGATCATCGCGTCGAAGTCGTCGAGGGTGCCGAACATCGGGTCGACGTCCCGGTAGTCGGCCACGTCGTACCCGCCGTCGATCATCGGCGAGGTGTAGAAGGGGGTCAGCCAGAGCGCGTCCACCCCGAGGTCGCGCAGGTACGGCAGGCGCTGCCGGATGCCCTGGAGGTCGCCGGTGCCGTCGCCGTCGCTGTCGGCGAAGCTGCGGACGTACACCTGGTAGACGACCGCGGAGCGCCACCAGTCGTCGTCGGCGGCGTGGTACGGGGTGGCGGCGCTGATCATCCGTGCAATATGCCGGCCGGTCGTTGCAAGAGTCAAGCAGATCTTGCGTAAGAGAGGCGGGCGGCGCTCGGTGCGACAGCGGTGGAGCCGCGCACCACCAGCTCCGGGCGGAACAGGTACTCCGAGTGCGGGGCGCCGTGACCGTTGATCTCGTCCACCAGGGCGCGGACGGCGGCGACCGCCATCGCCGTGACCGGCTGCCGCATGGTGGTCAGCGGCGGGTCGGTGAAGGCCATCAGCGGGGAGTCGTCATAGCCGACCACGGAGAGGTCGTCGGGCACGCTGAGGCCCCGTTGGCGGGCCGCCCGGACCGCGCCGAGCGCCATCAGGTCGGAGCCGCAGACCACTCCGGTGACGCCACGGTCCAGCAGGCGGCCGGCCGCCGCCTCGCCACCCTCCACTCCGAACAGTGACAGCTCGGCGAGGGGGGCCAGGTCGGCTTCGGCGACGCCGGCGAGCCGGGTCATCGCGGAGCGCCAGCCGGCCACCTTGCGCTGTACCGGCACGAACCGGTCCGGGCCGGTGATCAGGCCGATCCGCCGGTGCCCGAGCGCGACGAGATGGGCGACCGCCAGCTCGGCCGCCTCCCGGTCGTCGCAGGAGACGAAGGGCGCGCCGATGCCCGGCACGTACCCGTTGATCATCACGACCGGCAGCGGCCGGGCGAGCAGCGCCCGGTAGCGGTCGTGGTTGGCGGCGGTGTCGGCGTGCAGGCCGGAGACGAAGACGACCCCGGAGACCTGCCGGTCGAGCAGCATCTCCACGTACTCGTCCTCGGTCACGCCGCCAGCGGTCTGGGTGCAGAGCACCGGGGTGAACCCGCTCTGCGCCAGAGTGGACTCGATGACCTGGGCGAAGGCCGGGAAGATCGGGTTGTCCAGCTCGGGCACCACCAGGCCGACCAGGCCGGCGCTGCGCTTGCGCAGTCGGGCCGGGCGCTCGTACCCGAGCACGTCGAGGGCGGTGAGGACGGCCTGCCGGGTCTCCGCGGCCACGCCGGGGCGGTCGTTGAGCACCCGCGACACCGTGGCCTCGCTGACTTCGGCCTGCTGGGCGATGTCGGACAGTCGAGCGCGCATGGCGGCACTGTAGCCCACCGGCAAGTTCTTGCGAGGCGCTCTGCAAGCTCTTCCATGGTCTGCAAAGTCTTGCTAAATCCCGGCGACGGGAGCGGGGCTGATCGATCTTCGCGGACCCGGGGTAGGGTGCTGCGGCGCCGCGCCGATGCTGCCGTTTCCAGGGAGAGTTCTGTGCAACTGTCGATCCTGATGGCGGTCTACAACGAGGCGGAACGCGTCGCGGAGGCGGTGGAGCGGGCCCTCGCCGTGCGGTACCCGTGCGAGATCGAGATCGTGGTGGTCGACGACGGGAGTACCGACGAGACCGCGGAGATCCTCGGTCGGCTGGACGACCCGCGGCTGCGGGTCGTGACGCACCCGCGGAACGCGGGCAAGGGCGCGGCGATCAGGACGGCCGTGGACGACGCGCGGGGTGAGTACATGGTCATCCTGGACGCCGACCTGGAGTACGACCCGCAGGACATCCCGAAGCTGTTGGCGCCGGTGCTGGAGGGGCGCACGACGGTCGTCTACGGCAGCCGCACCTTCGGCAGCCACAGCGCCTACAGCTTCTGGTACGTGGTCGGGAACCGGGGGATCACCACGGCGGCGAACGTCCTGTTCAACTCGTACATCGGCGACGTGGAGACCTGCTTCAAGCTGATGCCGGTGGAGTTGTACCGGTCGCTTGACGTCCGGTCCCGGGGGTTCGGCATGGAGGCCGAGGTGACGGGCAAGCTGCTGCGCCGACAGATCCGCCCCTACGACGTGCCGATCACCTACCGGGCGCGGGGCCGCGCCGAGGGTAAGAAGATCACCTGGCGGGACGGGGTGCAGGCGTTGTGGATCCTGGGCCGGGAGCGGGCCCGCCGGCGTCCCGGCGTCGGCCGCGTCGAGACTCTCGCTGACCGCTGACAATTACGGATCCGTCCCCGTCGGCGGTTCTGACTACTACGATCCGTCGTTCATAGGGAAGGATGGCGGCCGTGGAAGCTCTCAGACTCATCCTCCTCTACGTCCACCTGATCGGGTTCGCCCTGCTGCTCGGTGGAGCGATCGCCCAGTACGCCAGCGGTCGGCTGCGGATCAACCCGGCCATGCTGTGGGGTTCGGTGATCCAGTTGCTGACCGGGCTCGGCCTCTCCGCGCCCCTGCGCGACGGGGACGAGCCGGCGCCGGCCAAACTTGTGACGAAGCTGGTGATCGCGCTACTGATCTTCGTCATGGTCTTCTTCTCCCGTAAGCGGGACGTGGTGAACCGCGGTCATTTCCTCGCGATCGTCGGTCTGACCCTGGTCAACGCGGCGGTCGCGGTCTTTTGGCGGTAACGTCCGGGGGAGGAAGACGCCTCCAAGAAACGGACTTTGCGGACGCTGCGGCACTCGGTTACCAGCACTGAGAGTGACGTGCCCCACGCAAGGGTTACACCCGGGTAACAGGCGCTCAACAGTCGTGCACGATTGTCGGCCGGTGGGTGGGCGCGGGCGTACGCTCCCGTCCGTAACGTGGGACAGCCGGCGGCACACCCGCAGGTCGGCTGATGGGCTGCCACCGCACAAGGCGCGGTGTGCAATGGGAAGGAGACGTCTTGCGCTCGGTGCGTGGGATGCGGATCGCCTCGATCGTCGCGGTGGGTGGGCTCGCGCTCACCGCCGCCGCTTGTGGCGAGGCCCCCAAGGATGACAACAACGCCGGCAGTGGCGCCAAGAAGTTCAGCGCCTGCATGGTGACCGACGTCGGCGGCATCGACGACAAGTCGTTCAACACCTCGGCCTGGAAGGGTCTGCAGGAGGCCAAGGCCGCCAACGACAACATCGACATCAAGTTCGTCGCGTCGAAGGCCGAGGCCGACTACGAGCCGAACCTGACGCAGTACGTCAACCAGAAGTGCAACTTCATCCTGGCGGTCGGTGGCCTGATGGGCAACGCCACCTCGAAGATCGCCAAGGCGAACCCGAACCAGGAGTTCGGCATCGTCGATGCGAACACGGGTGACGCCAACGTCTACCCGATGCAGTTCGACACCGCGCAGGCCGCGTTCCAGGCCGGTTACCTGGCTGCCGGGATGAGCAAGTCCGGCATCGTGGGCACCTACGGTGGTCTGCCGATCCCGCCGGTGACCATCTTCATGGATGGCTTCGTCGACGGTGTGACGTACTACAACACCACCAAGAAGAAGAGCGTCAAGGCGCTGGGTTGGAACAAGGAGACCCAGAAGGGTTCCTTCACCAACGACTTCGCCAAGCAGGACGAGGGCAAGAAGGTCTCCGACGCGCTGGTCGCCCAGGGCGCGGACATCATCATGCCGGTCGCCGGCGGCTCCGGCCTCGGCACCACCGCCGCCGCCAAGGCGTCGGGTGGCAAGTACAGCACCATCTGGGTGGACGTCGACGGCTGCGAGAGCACCCCGGACTGCTCCGCGATCGTCACCACCGTGGTCAAGAACATCCCGGACGCCGTCAAGGAGGCCGTGGTCAAGGCCGCCGCCGGCGACAAGCTGCCGGCCACGCCGGGCTTCGTCGGCACCCTGGCCAACAACGGTGTCTCGATCGCCCCGTACCACGACTTCGACAGCAAGGTTCCGGCCGAGCTGAAGGCCGAGGTCGACAAGATCAAGGCGGACATCGCCGCAGGCACCATCACCGTCACCTCGAAGGCCCAGCCGACCAAGTGACAACCGGCCGGCCCCTCCGGTGAGATCATCGGGGAAGGTCGGCGGGGGACAGGTACGACCGATCGGCCGCTCCGGCTCTGCGGGTGCCCCGCGGAGCCGGAGCGGCCGATCGCGCACCACGGCGGCCGGCCCGGTCCGGCCGGTCCACGGCAGCTAGGCTGCACCATCGCTCGCACTCCAGGAGGTTGCGCTGAGACTCGAACTGCGCGGCATCACCAAGCGGTTCGGTGATCTGGTCGCCAACGATCACATCGACCTGACGGTGGAGCCTGGAGAGATTCACGCCCTCCTCGGCGAGAACGGCGCGGGCAAGTCGACCCTGATGAACGTGCTCTACGGGCTCTACCAGCCCGACGAGGGCGAGATCCTGGTCGACGGCAAGCCGCTGAAGCTGAAGGGCTCGTCCGACGCGATCGGCGCCGGGATCGGCATGGTGCACCAGCACTTCATGCTGGTGCCGGTCTTCACCGTCGCCGAGAACATCATGCTCGGCGCCGAGCAGGTCCGGGGCGGAATCGCCGGCTTCCTGGACCGGCGTCGAGCCCGGCGCGAGGTCACCGAGGTGTCCGAGCGCTACAACCTGCGGGTCGACCCGGACGCGGTGATCGAGGACCTGCCGGTCGGCATCCAGCAGCGAGTCGAGATCGTCAAGGCGCTCACCCGCGACGTCGACCTGCTCATCCTGGACGAGCCGACCGCGGTGCTCACCCCGCAGGAGACCGAGGAGCTGCTGACGGTCATGCGGTCGCTCAAGGCGGCCGGCAAGTCGATCGTCTTCATCACCCACAAGCTCGGCGAGGTCAAGGCCATCGCCGACCGGATCACCGTGATCCGACGCGGCAAGACCGTCGGCACCGCCTCGCCGGAGGCCAGTCGGGACGAGCTGGCGGCGTTGATGGTCGGGCGCAACGTCCGGCTCACCGTGGACAAGTCGCCGGCCACCCCGGGCGAGCCGGTGCTTGAGGTGGCCGGGCTCGTCGTCGACGACGACCGGCAGATCCGCGCGGTCGACGGCATCGACCTGACCGTACGCGCGGGCGAGGTGCTCGGCGTGGCGGGCGTGCAGGGCAACGGTCAGACCGAGCTGATCGAGGCGATCATGGGCCTGCGCCCGGTGCTCGCCGGCACGGTCAGCCTTGCCGGTGACCGGATCGACGGCTGGAAGCCCAAGAAGGTGCTCCGGGCGGGCGTCGGCTACGTGCCCGAGGACCGCAGCGTGGACGGCCTGGTCAAGGAGTTCAGCGTCGCGGAGAACCTGGTGCTGGACATCTACGACCGGCCACCGTTCGGTTCCGGGCTCGCGCTGAAGCCGGACGCGATCGCGGCCTCGGCGAAGGAGCGGATCGAGCAGTTCGACGTCCGCACCTCATCGGCCGACGCGGCGGTCGGCACCCTCTCCGGCGGCAACCAGCAGAAGGTGATCGTGGCCCGGGAGTTGTCCCGGCCGCTGAAGCTCTTCATCGCCGCCCAGCCGACCCGTGGCGTCGACGTGGGGTCGATCGAGTTCATCCACAGCCAGATCATCCACGAACGCGACGTCGGCACCGCCGTCATGGTGGTCTCCAGCGAACTCGACGAGGTGATCGGGTTGGCCGACCGGATCGCGGTCATGTACCGCGGTCGCATCATCGGCATCGTCGGCCCGGACACCCCTCGTGAGGAGATCGGCCTGCTGATGGCCGGCATCAGCCCGGACGCGGCCCACGAAGCCGTCGCGGCACCCGCCGACGGCGAGCCCGAAGCGGCAGACGGGAGCCCGGCGAGCGACGCGGGCTCCGCGAGCGAGGACAAGGCATGAGCGAGCGCCAGCGAGTGACAGCATGACCAACCCTTCCAACCCGCAGTCCGGCTCGCCGGACAAGGAACCGGCGAGCGAGGCGCAGGCGGCGCAGAACGCGCTCGGCAACACCGAACGGGCCGAGGTAGCCACCGAGCCGGACCGCTCGGGGGCGAAACCGGACCCGACGCCGGAGGCGAAGCCGAGCCTGGGCCGGTTGTTCATGGACAACCTCTGGGCGGCAAACACCTTCACGGTGACCCTGCTGTCGCTGGTGCTGGCGATCGTGGTCGGCGCCGTGCTGATGATCATCTCTGATCCCGCGGTGCTCTCCACCTACTCGTACATCACCTCCCGCCCGTCCGACGCGATCAACTCCAGCTGGACGCTCGTCAGCGAGGCGTACGCGAACCTGTTCAAGGGCTCGGTCTTCGACCCCGAGGCGTTCTCCGCCTGGCTGAACGGCACCGGCGGTTGGCAGGCGGTGCTCGCGCCGATCTCGGAGACGCTCACGTACGCCGCGCCGCTTGTCTTCACCGGCCTGTCGGTGGCGCTGGCCTTCCGGGGCGGCCTGTTCAACATCGGTGCCCAGGGCCAGGCCACCATCGGTGTGATCATGGCGGCGCTGGCCGGCTTCCTGCTGCCGCTGCCCCCCGGCCTGCACCTGCTGGTGGCGGTGCTTGCCGGTGCGCTTGGCGGAGCGATCTGGGGTTTCATCCCCGGCATCCTCAAGGCCCGCGCCGGCGCGCACGAGGTGATCAACACGATCATGCTCAACTACGTGGCCACCTACTTCCTGACCTGGCTGATCGTGCAGAACGGCGTGCAGGACCCGACCCGTACCGACGCGATCAGCAAGGCGGTGGACACCTCCGCTCAGCTACCCCGACTGCTCGGCGACAACCTGCGCGTGCACGCCGGCATCCTGCTCGCCGTGCTGGCCACCTGGGCGGTCGCCTGGTTGCTCAACCGCTCGACGCTCGGCTTCGAACTGCGGGCGGTCGGTGCCAACCCGGACGCCGCCCGGACCGCGGGTATCAGCGTCACCCGCACGTACATTCTGATCATGGTCTTCGCCGGCATCCTGGCCGGTCTCGGCGGCTCGAACATGGTGCTCGGCTCCACCGCCAGCGCGTTGACCCCGCTGGTGGTCGCGCAGATCGGCTTCGACGGCATCCTGGTGGCGCTGCTGGGGCGGGTGAAGCCCTGGGGGGTGCTGCTCGCCGCGCTGCTGTTCGGGGCGCTGCAGGCCGGGGGTAACCGGATGCAGTCGTACTCCGGAATCTCGCTGGAGCTGGTGACAGTGCTCCAGGCGCTGATCGTCATCTTCATCGCCGCGCCGGCCCTGGTGAAGGCGATCTTCCAGCTCCGGGCCGCACGCGCAGCCCGGTTGCAGACGAGCCTGGCGAAGGGCTGGTAACTCATGTCCACCATGGCTGTCCCCGACATCGCCGTCGCCCCCGTCGACGAGGGCTTCTGGACCCGCAGCCGCAAGGTCGGCCTCACGCTGCTGGGGCTCGGCCTGCTGTCCGCGGTGCTCTTCGGCGCGCTCGCCACCGACCAGCAGGCCCGGTTCACGCTCAGCGACGACGCGGCAGGTGCCGCACTGGAGATCAACGGCACGATCGGGGCGATCCTGTTCGGGATCATCACGATCGCGGCCGGCGCGGCGCTGCTCGCCGGGGTGCCGAAGCGCTGGTTCCTCCCCGTGCTCGGCGTCGGGCTGGTCGCCTTCGTGCTGTCGTTCCTCTGCTGGCAGGTGTCCGCCGCGCCGGCCGGCCAGAACTTCATGCCGCTGGTCAACATTCTCCGGGGCACGTTCATCCTGGCCCTGCCGTTGATCTTCGGCGCGCTCGCCGGGGTGCTCTGCGAACGCTCCGGCGTGGTCAACGTGGCCATCGAGGGCCAACTGCTGATGGGCGCGTTCAGCGGGGCCCTGTTCGGCAGCATCTCCGGCAGCGTCTGGGTGGGCCTGGTCGCCGCCGCCCTCGGTGGCGCGTTCATCTCGCTGCTGCTAGCCGTCTTCGCCATCCGCTACCTGGTCGACCAGGTCGTCATGGGCATCGTGCTGAACCTGCTGGCGGTCGGCGTCACCGGCTTCCTCTACGAGCGGCTGATGCAGACCGACGCCGCTAAATACAACAGCGCGCCCCGCTTCAGCAACTGGGAGATCCCGCTGCTGAAGGACATCCCGGTGCTCGGGCCGGCGTTGTTTCGCGGCAACATCTTCCTCTACCTCGGGCTGCTCCTGGTGCTGGTGATCCACATCGGGCTGTTCCGTACCCGGTGGGGGCTGCGGACCCGCTCGGTCGGCGAGCACCCGATCGCCGCCGACACGCTCGGCGTCAAGGTGCTGCGGGTGCGCTACCGCAACGTGCTGCTGGCGGGCGTGGTCGCCGGCATCGGCGGCGCGTCCTACACCCTGGCGCTCTACTCGTTCACCAAGAACATGATCGGCGGTAAGGGCTTCATCGCACTTGCCGCGCTGATCTTCGGCCGGTGGAACCCGACCGGGGCGCTGCTCGCCGCCCTGTTCTTCGGCTTCGCCGACCAACTCGCCACCTACCTGGGCGCGATCAGCAGCTCGATCCCCAGCCAGTTCCTGGCCATGCTGCCCTACCTGGCCACCATCCTGGCCGTCGCCGGACTGGTCGGCCGGGTCCGGGCGCCTGCCGCCGACGGCAAGCCGTACATCAAGGGCTGACCCCCGCCACCCCTGTCGATCAAGAGGTTTCGGTCAGGAAGCGCGTTGTTCGTGACGCAAAGCTCTTGATCAACAGGGGTGGGGTGTGGTTGGCCGCCCTGCTCACTTCTGACCTGGGCTACTTGGGCAGAATGGCGGCATGAGCGACATTGACTGGGCGCGGTTGCGCGCCGCCGCGACCGACGCGATGCGGCACGCGTACGCGCCGTACTCGACGTTCCCGGTGGGCGCCGCCGCGCTCGTCGACGACGGCCGCATCGTGGTCGGCTGCAACGTGGAGAACGCCGCCTACGGGGTGACGCTCTGCGCCGAGTGCGGCGTCGTGTCCAGCCTGCACGCCACCGGCGGTGGTCGGCTCGTTGCGATGTCCTGCGTCGACGCCACCGGCGAGCCGTTGATGCCGTGCGGTCGCTGCCGGCAGTTGCTCTGGGAGCACGGCGGCCCGGAGTGCCTGATCGAGACCAAGGGCGACCCGCTGCGGATGGCCGAGCTGCTGCCGCACGCCTTCGGTGTCGAGGACCTGGAAGCCGTCACCGGGGAGACTCCGGTGCCGGTGGTCCCCGAGCGACTGGCCGCCTGGCGCGGGCGCGGCACCGTCTTCGTGCACGCGGACATGTCCGCCGGCCAGCAGGTCTGGACGGCGTACTGGGAGCGTTCAGCCGGCGACGACGCGGGTGCCGAGACCGGTGTGTTGGAAGAGGCGCCGAGCTGGGACGACCCGGCCGAGGCAATCACCTGGGGCCTGGCCCGGACACCGCGTGTGGTGGTGGTCGACGCGGCCGGCACCATCTTCTGGGCCGGCGAGGGTGAGCCGCCTGTGGAGGTCCCGGTGCGGTGGAGTTGATCGTGGTTGCGGTCGGCCCCGGCCCTGACGTGGTCACCGACAGTGCATCGGTTCCGCCATTCGACGACTTAGGAAAGATCTTCTGATGAGTTTTGCTGCTGTTGACGTCATTCGGGTCAAGCGCGACGGGGGCGTGCTGTCGGACGCGCAGATCGACTGGGTGGTGGACGCGTACACCCGGGGGGTCGTCGCCGACGAGCAGATGTCCGCGCTGGCCATGGCGATCCTGCTCAACGGCATGACCGGGCCGGAGATCGCCAGGTGGACCGCCGCGATGATCGCCAGCGGGGAGCGGCTGGACCTGTCGGCGGTCCGCCGGTCGACTGTCGATAAGCACTCCACCGGCGGCGTCGGTGACAAGATCACCCTGCCGCTCACCCCGCTGGTGGCGGCGTGCGGTGCGGCCGTACCGCAGCTCAGCGGCCGGGGCCTCGGGCACACCGGCGGCACGCTCGACAAGTTGGAGTCCATCCCGGGCTGGCGGGCCACGGTGAGCAACGACGAGTTCATCGCCCAGTTGGACGACGTCGGCGCGGTGATCTGCGCGGCCGGTGCCGGGCTGGCCCCCGCCGACCGCAAGCTGTACGCGTTGCGTGACGTGACCGGCACCGTGGAGGCGATCCCGCTGATCGCCAGCTCGATCATGAGCAAGAAGATCGCCGAGGGGACCGGCGCGCTGGTCCTCGACGTGAAGGTCGGTTCTGGCGCGTTCATGAAGTCCGTCGACCAGGCCCGCGAGCTGGCCCGCACCATGGTCGAGCTGGGCGGCGCGCACGGGGTGCGGACGGTCGCCCTGCTGACCGACATGTCCACCCCGCTCGGTCTGGCGATCGGCAACGCCGTCGAGGTGACCGAGTCGGTCGAGGTGCTGGCCGGCGGTGGACCCGCCGACGTGGTGGAGCTGACCCTGGCGCTGGCCCGGGAGATGCTCGACGCCGCCGGTCTACCGGACGCCGATCCGGCGGCGGCGCTGCGCGACGGCCGGGCCATGGACTCCTGGCGGGCGATGATCCGGGCGCAGGGCGGCGACCCGGACGCGCCGATGCCGAGCGCCCCCGAGGTGGAGGTGGTTCGCGCCGAGCGGGACGGGTACGTCGCGGCCGTCGACGCGTACGCCATGGGGGTTGCGGCGTGGCGGCTCGGCGCGGGCCGGGCGCGCAAGGAGGACCCGGTGAGCGTGCCTGCCGGGGTGGTGTTGCACAGGCGGCCGGGTGACGAGGTGCGGGCCGGTGACCCGCTCTACGAGCTGCGGGCCGAGGACCCGGCACGGATTCCGGCCGCGCTGACCGAGGCCGCGAACGCGGTGCGGATCGCGCCGACGGCTCCGGCGGCGACGTCGTTGGTCATCGAACGCATCGGCTGACCGACCCGCTGTCGCCCTGACGTGGTGCCGGTCACCTGGGAGCGCTATTGTCGCAGGCCAAGGGGGGACAACCGGCCTTGCGCCGGCGCGAGCAGACAGGAAGATCCGCCGTGACCGTTGCTGCCCCCGACCCACGTGAGGTGCGCGAGGCGAGCCTGGACGAGCTGTCCCGGCTCGGCCTGCCGTTGCCGCCGGCTCAGTTTCCTCTCGTCTGGGAGCCGGGCGACCAGATCGACCTGCGCCCGACCGGGGAGATCGAGGCACGGATCGCGGTGCTGCACCTGATCCTGGCGCGCTGCTTCGGGATGCCTCCGCAGGCGGCGATGAGCTGGCTGCTCGGCTCGCACCTGGTCGACATGGTCACCCCGCCGGAGTGGCAGTTCGTGATGGGCGGCAAGGGCGACCACCGCTCGTTCGTGCTGCACCACGACGCGCTCTTCGCGCTGGCCTGGGTGCTCGGGCTGAGCAAACAGCTCGACCCCACGCTCGCCGTCGACGAGCGGCTGGTCGAGCGGCTGCCGCACATCGCCGAGGGGGAGACCTTTCCGCACTGGCGTTCCCGGATCCTCACCGCTCCGCAGCACCCGGCGGACGCGGCCGCCCTGCTCGACCTGCACTACTGCCTGGACTGGGCGTACCTGGAGACCGAGCGTGGCGGCCGTCGTGCACCGGGCCTGGTCGACGCGAACGCGATCGGGCAGCGGCGCTGGGCGCTGGAGTGGGCGGTGATCCTGCGCGGGCCGTACCACGACGAGCCGCCCGGCTGGGAAGAGGTCGACCTCTCCACCTGAGGTCAGCGAGGTCGCAGGACGTCGAGTCGGACCGCCACGGTGACCCGGACCGGCTCGGCCAGGGCGGCCAGCCGGGCGGCGAGCGCGGCCGGGTCGGTGTGCCAGGCGTTCGGGCCCATCCCGACCACTGAGGCGACCTCCGCTCGACCCAGGGTCAGCTCCGCCCGGTGCGCCGACGAGCTGACCAGGGTGAAGTGCCCGCCCAGGCTGCCGGTCACCCGGTCGGCCTTGTCCGGGTCCACCCTGAGCAGGTCGAGCGCGCTCACCAACTCGGCGAGATGGCCGGTGTCGGGTGTGACCACCAGCAGCGTGCCGGCCGGGTGGAGCACCCGGTGGAACTCGGCGCCGTTGCGCGGGGCGAAGACGTTCAGCAGGACGGCGGTCGAGGCGTCCGCGAGCGGCAGCCGCTGCCAGGTGTCGGCGAGCGCGGCGGCGGCCCGGGGATGCGCGCGGGCCGCGCGTCGCAGCGCCGGCTTGGAGACGTCCAGGGCCAGACCCACGGCGTCCGGCAGCGCCGCCAGCACCGCGCCGAGGTACCGGCCGGTGCCCGCGCCGGCATCCACCACCAGGGGGTACGCCTCGAAGTCGGGCACCGAGGGCTCGATCGGGGGCGGGGCGTCCGGGGCGCCGAGACGACCCAGGGCGTCCGTGGCGGCGGTGGCGAGTGCGGCGGAGATGACGTCGTAGTGCCCGGCGGCGAGGAAGTCCGCCCGGGCGGCCACCATCTCGGCGGTGTCGCCGACGTGCGGGGCGCGGCCGGCGAGCAGGTTGACGTACCCCTGCCTGGCGATGTCGAAGCTGTGCCGGCGCGGGCAGCGCAGTGCCCGGGCGGTGCCGACGGTCTCCTCGGCCAGTCGTTCGCCGCAGACCGGGCAGCGCAGCCGGTCGAGGACGCGCGGGTCCACGTCAGACCTCCGGGTCGTGCCGTGGATGGGAGGCCCGCCCGCCGAGCTGGTCGACCACCCGGTGGGTGAGCGCCCCCAGGGCGTCGATCTCGGTCGGGGTGAGCAGGTCGATCAGGTGCCGGCGGACGGCGGCCACGTGACCGGGGGCGGCGGACTCGATGGCCTGCCGCCCGGCGGGGGTGAGGACGACGACCGAGCCCCGGGCGTCGTCGGCGCACTCCGTGCGGGTCACCAGGCCGCGCTGCTGCATCCGGGTCAGGTGGTGGGAGAGCCGGCTGCGCGACCAGAGCATGCGGTCGGCCAGCTCCCGCAGGCGCAGCCGCCCCTGCGGTGTCTCGGAGAGGTCGGAGAGCACGTCGTAGTCCGCCTCGGAGAGGCCGGCGTCCTGGGTCAGCTCGCGGGCCAGCTCCAGGTCGAGCAGCCGACGCATACGGCGGTAGCCGCGCCAGGCGCGGTCCTCCCGTTCGTCCAACCACCGGGTTGCGTCCATCGGGCAAGTCTAGCGGTTCGTTGACACGTCATCGATTTGCCGCCTAGATTCGGTGACATGTCAACGAAATCGGTCCACGGCGACCCCGCCCTCTGGGAGCTGTTCGGTGAGCGGGGGCGTGGGGTGCTGGTCACCCTGCGCCGGGACGGCCGACCCCAGTTGTCCAACCTCGACTACCTGGCCGAGCCGGGCCTGATCCGCTGCTCCACCACCGGTGACCGGGCGAAGGCGCGCAACCTGCGCCGCGATCCCCGGGCGAGCTTCCACGTGAGCACACCGGACGGTGGCGCGTACGCGGTCGCCGACGGGGTGGCGACCCTCACCGAGCCGGCCGCGGCCAGCACCGACGAGACGGTCGACGAGTTGGTCGAGGTCTACCGGCGGATCCGCGGCGAGCACCCGGACTGGGCGGACTACCGCGCGGCCATGGTCGCGGACGGACGCCTCGTGATCCGCCTCCAGGTGCACCGGGTGTACGGCTGGCGGCCGGTCCCGTCCCGGCCCGCCAGGGCCGCTGACTAGGGTCTGAGCATGGTCGCAACTATCCGGTACGAGGACATCGTCAAGGTTCCGAAGGCGCTGCTGCACGACCACCTCGACGGTGGGCTGCGGCCGGCGACGATCGTCGACCTGGCCGCCGAGGTGGGCCACGAACTACCCACCACCGACCCCGAAGCGCTCGGACGCTGGTTCGCGGAGGCGGCGGACTCCGGCTCCCTGGAGCGCTACCTCGAGACGTTCGCGCACACCGTGGCGGTCATGCAGACCCCGTCGGCGCTGCGTCGGGTGGCCCGCGAGTGCGCCCTGGACCTGGCCGCCGACGGCGTGGTCTACGCCGAGGTGCGCTTCGCCCCCGAGCAGCACCTGGAACGTGACCTCAGCCTGGACGAGGTGGTCGAGGCGGTGCTGGCCGGGTTCGCCGAGGGCACCGCCCAGGCGGTCGAGGCGGGCCTGACCATCCGGGTGGGCACCCTGCTCACCGCGATGCGGCACGCCGCCCGCTCCCAGGAGATCGCCGAGCTTGCCGTGCGACACCGGGACGCCGGGGTGGTCGGCTTCGACATCGCCGGCGCCGAGGCGGGCTTCCCACCCACCCGGCACCTGGACGCCTTCGAGTACCTCCAGCGGGAGAACTTCCACTTCACCATCCACGCCGGCGAGGCGTTCGGTCTGCCGTCGATCTGGCAGGCCATCCAGTGGTGCGGAGCGGACCGACTCGGCCACGGGGTGCGCATCGTCGACGACATCGCCGCCGACGGCTCGCTCGGTCGGCTGGCCGCGTACGTCCGGGACAAGCGGATCCCGCTGGAGCTGTGCCCCTCGTCGAACGTGCAGACCGGCGCGGTGGCCTCGATCGCGGACCACCCGATCGGCCTGCTGCGGGACCTGCGCTTCCGGGTGACAGTCAACACCGACAACCGGCTGATGAGCGGTACCTCGATGTCGCGGGAGATGTCGCTGCTGGTGGAGACGTTCGGCTACGGCTGGAAAGAGCTGCAGTGGTTCACCATCAACGCGATGAAGAGCGCCTTCATCCCGTTCGACGAGCGGCTGCGGATCATCGACGAGGTGATCAAGCCGGCGTACGCGAAGTTGCTGGCCTGACCTCAGCCGTGCGGGTGGCCGGCGAGCAGGCCGGCCACCCGGCGCAGCACCTCCCGGGCTCGGGCCGCCTCCGCGCCCAGGCCCATCTGCCGGCGCAGCACCGCGGGCTCGGCCCGCAGCAGCGCCACCCCGCGCCGAACCAGCACCCGAGGTGCCTTGCGCTGCTCGGACAGGTCACGGGCGAGTCGGCGCAGGAAGGTCGCCCCGCGTGGACGGCGCAGCGCGTACGCCCCGGCGAGCAGGCCGCGGCGACGGCACTCCTCGACGATCTCGGCCGCGAAAATCCCTTCGGCCACGAAAAGTGGCGATCCGGCGACATCAAATGGCCGGGTGGCTACCCGTCGATCAGCGCCGATCGCATAAACCGGCACATCGGCTCTGCCCTCACGGGCGAGTTGGGCAATGATTTCCACCGCACTGGGGGCGTCCCAGGACTGCGGTGATTCCCAATCCACCTGGCCGTTTCGTCTCGGCAACGTAGGGTCATCGCCGTCTTTGTAGAAGTCGTCCAAACAGAGCACCGGCAGGCCGGTTTGCTGCGCTATGTACGACTTTCCTGACCCAGAGGGGCCTGCCAGCAGGACAACGCGGTGCGGATGTTCCATTACCTTCAGTTACTCCGGCCAGACGGACTGCTATCAAATCGCATCAACATCTCATCACACCTTCGGTCGAGGACAACCTGGGCTTTCTTCTTGCCGACCGGCGTGATGGAATCTCGGGGGTCCGACCCGCCGGGTCGGTCGCTGGGCGTTGCCCGGGGCAACGCGTTGAAGCTGTAATCGCGAGGACGGTGACGTGAGCAAACGGCCAAAGCCGGCGGGCTCCTTCCTGTCTCGGCTGCGCCAGCCGGCCAGCCGGCTCGGGGACATGCCGATCTGGTCCAAGCTCGGTCTCATCATGATCGTGCCGACCATCGCCACGGTCGTGGTGGGTACCAGTGGTCTCATCGACCACGTGGAGACGCTCAACAATGCCAACCGAGCTGGCGATCTGGCGAACCTGTCGAGCTACTCAGGTGATCTGGTCGACGCTCTGCAGGACGAGCGGACCGCCGCAGTGCTGCTGCTCGGCGCGAACGGGACGCAGCCGACGGCGCAGTACCAGGAGGCGTACAACCGGGTGAACGCCCGGGTGGATCAGGAGGCGGGCCCCTACCGCCAGCAGCGGACCGAGATCGAGGACCTGCCGAGCAGCCTGGAAGGTCTGCTCGACAGCATCGACCAGAACCTGCAGGACCTTTCTGGCGTACGCAGTCAGGTGTTCAACGGCAAGCTCGCGCTCTCCGAGACCGTGCAGGCGTACGAGGGTCTGATCGACGACCTGCTCGCGATCCGCGACTCGTCCACCCAGCTCGCCGGTGACAACCAGCTGAGCGACCGGATGCGCGCCGCCGCGGCGGTCGCCCGGGAGAAGGAGTTCCTCTCCGCACGACGGGTCGTGGTGCACCGCGCGCTGGGCGAGAAGGGCGGAAAGCGCCTGACCCCGACACTGCGCCGGGACTACATCGCCAGTGACACCGGCCAGCAGCAGGCTCTGCAGAGCTTCAAGGCAGTCGCCACCCCGGACGACGCCAAGTTCCACGACCAGACGGTCGCCGGCGGCGACCGTCGGCAGGCCCTGAACTACATCGGCTGGATCGACAGCAACAACAACGGCGACATGCGCGGTGCGCCGTTCGGCCCGGACCAGTGGGAAGCGGCCATGACGGCCAACGCCAAGCTGATCCGCACCGTCGAGACGAAGCTCGACCGTGAAGTGGTCGCCCAGGCCGACGAGATCCGCTCGGACGTCCAGCGCCAGGTCTTCCTGGAGACCGGTCTGCTGCTCAGCATGCTGCTGCTGGCGATCCTCTTCGCATACCTGGTCGCCCGCTCGATGGCCCGCTCGCTGCGTGAGCTGCGGCAGGGCGCGCTCTCCGTCGCCCAGTACGGCCTGCCGCAGGCGGTGGCCCGCCTGCGCGACCCGCAGGTGGTCGGGCAGCTCACCCCGGTGCAGCTCGCCAACCAGATCGCCGAACCGCTGCCGGTGCGCAGCAGGGACGAGTTCGGTCAGGTGACCGAGGCGTTCAACGCCGTCCACCTGGAAGCCGTCCGGACGGCCGCCGAGCAGGCCGCGCTGCGTGCCTCCGTCGCGACCATGTTCGTCAACCTGGCCCGCCGTTCCCAGATCCTGGTCGACCGCCTCATCGGGCACCTCGACCGGCTGGAGCGCGGCGAGGAGGACCCGGACCGGCTGGCCGAGCTGTTCCAGCTCGACCACCTGGCCACCCGGATGCGCCGTAACGACGAGAACCTGCTGGTGCTCGCCGGTGCCGACTCCACCCGTGTGCAGCGTGAGCCGGCCGCCCTCATCGACGTGCTGCGCGCCGCGCAGTCCGAGGTCGAGCACTACACCCGCATCGAGTTCGGTGTGATCGACCGCGACATCGAGGTCGCCGCGCACGCGGTCAACGACCTGGTGCACCTCGTCGCGGAGCTGTTCGACAACGCCACCGCGTTCTCCCCACCGGACTCGCAGGTCATGGTCGAGGCCCGCCGCGTCGGGGATCGTGCCTCGCTGTACGTCGAGGACCGCGGCATCGGCATCAGCGCCGAGCAGCTGCACGACCTCAACGAGCGGCTCGCGACGCCACCGCTTGTGGACGTGGCCGTGTCCCGGATGATGGGCCTGGTCGTGGTCGCCCGGCTGGCGTCCCGGCACGGTGTCCGGGTCGAGCTGCGCCCCGGCAACGATCGCGGCACGGTCGCCGACGTGACCCTGCCCACCTCGGTGCTGGTGCCCCGGGCGCTCTCCGGCCGGGTGCAGCAGCCTCCGGCGCTGCCGGCGGCCGGTGCCCCCCAGTTCGGTGGTCCGCAGTCCGGTGCCCCGCAGTCCGGTGCCCCGCAGTTCGGAGGTCCGCAGTCCGGTGGGCCCGCGCCGGTCTTCGGCGCACTGCCCGCGCTGGGCAACGGTCCTCGCCCGAGCGAGTCCGGCAACCAGGTCACCCTTGGCGGTCGTCCGTTCGAGCCCGCGTCGCGCAACGGTGCCGGCACCCCCGCCAACGGCGGCGCGTACCGCTCGATGCCGGCCTGGTCCGACCTGACCGGTGCGGCGGGCGCGAACGGCGTCAACGGCGGCGACGGGTTCACCCCGCGGTCGGCAAACGGCCAGGGGACCGACCCGCTGCCGCAGCGCCGGGCCGGGGACGAGACGCCGGCCACCGGCCAGCAGCCGCCCATCCCGCGTCAGCTGCCGAGCAGCCCGGAAGCGCCCCCGTACTCGGCGCCGCCGGTCTCCGCGCAGCCCTACTCGGGTGCGCCGGTCTCCGCCTCGCCGGCCTCCGGCCAGCCCTACTCCGGCCAGCCCTACTCGGGTGCGCCGTACGGCGGTGCGCCGGTGTCGGCCGCTCCGGCCTCCGGGCAGCCGTACGCCGGTCCGCCGGTCTCCGCGGCGCCCGTGTCGGCGTCGCCCGCGTCCGGTCAGCCGTACTCGGGTCAGCCGTACTCGGCGCCGCCCGCCTCCGGCCAGTCGTTCAGCGGGTTCGCGCCCCGATCGGCACCGCCCGCGCCGGCAACCAACGCCCCGGCACCACCGGCCTGGCCGCCGGTGCCGGGTGGCGACCGGGACACTGCCACCCCGCCGGTGCCCGAGCGGCTCGCCGCCGCCCTGGACATGACGACGGAGCTGCCGCGGGTTCCGCGGCCCGGCGAGCAGCCGGCCGCGGCGCACCCTCCCGCCCCAGCGCCGACCCCGGCAGCGGCTCCCGCTCCGGCTCCGGCTCCGGCTCCACAGACTCGACCGGCTCCGCAGCAGCCGCAGGCGCAGAACCGTCAGCGGTACGCGGACGAGACGATGGAGCTGCCGATCTTCCGGGAGCTCGAGTCGGCCTGGTTCCGTACTCGTCGCCCGGGTTCCGAGGAGACCGCCGCCGGCGCCCAGCCGGCGACGAACGGCGACTCCGCGACCCAGCAGTTCGCCACGGTCGAGGCCAGCGGTCGGGCAGTCCACAAGACACCACCCGGGACGACAGGTAACACACCGATGGCAGACACTCCGACGGTCGGAGGCGCGCCGCGGGACAACGGCTCCACAGCGAACGAGGGCAACCGCCCCAGCCTCGCCGAGAGCCTGCCGAACCGCCGGCCCCAACCGCAGAGCAACGGCTGGCAGACCGCCGCCGACGACGGCTGGCGTGCTGCCTCCGCAGCGGCCGGCGCGGCGCCGGTGAGCGAGACCACCACGACCGGTCTGCCGAAACGCAAGCCGATGGCGCAGCTGGTGCCCGGCGCGGTGGAGAAGCCCACCACCTCGGTCCAGCGGCGCTCCCCGGAGGCGGTCCGTGGCCTGCTCTCCGCCTACCACCGGGGCGTGCAGCGAGGGCGTAGCACCTCGGACAACCCGACCAGCCCGGAGGCGACTCCGGGAGGGCAATCCTCGCAGTCTGGCTCAGGCCCGGTGGCCGGGAGCGGGCAGAAGGAGCAAGAAGGATGACAACTACGCAGGATCTTGGTTGGCTGCTTGCCAACTTCGCCGACCGGGTGCCCGGCGTCGCGCATGCGGTCGCCGTATCGGCAGACGGCCTACTCCTCGCGTCGTCACGGGATCTGCCGCGCGACCGGGCAGATCAGCTCGCCGCGATCTCGTCGGGTCTGGTCAGCCTGACCCAGGGGGCAGCTCGCTGCTTCGAGGGAGGCGCGGTGTTGCAGACCGTCGTGGAGATGGACAATGGCTTCCTGTTCCTGATGTCCATCTCAGACGGCTCGTCCTTCGCCGTGCTGGCAGCGCGCAGCTCAGACGTGGGCCAGGTTGGCTACGAGATGGCGCTGCTCGTCGACCGGGTGGGCGACGCGCTGACCCCGCAGCCGCGCGCGGCTGCGGGAATGCTTGGCTGACGTCTCGCCGATCGTGAGGTCGGCACGACTGCAACAACGACAACGACGGGTTTCACCGGTGGGAGCCGGTAGCGGGTGCGAAGGAGGTGAGCGGCGAGATGGCCGATCGTGACGAACCAACCGGAGCGTTGGTCCGTCCATACGCCGTGACCCGTGGTCGCACCCGTCCCCGGCTCGACATCGCGCTGGAGGCGCTCGTCGAGACGACGGTGCGCGGCCGGGCCGCTGCCAATGGCAACGGCGGCCAGGGCCGCGAACACCAGTACATCGCCGCGCTGTGTGACGGACGCGTGCAATCGCTCGCGGAGATCGCGGCGCGGATGCAGCTCCCGCTCGGTGTGGCCCGGGTGCTCATCGCCGACATGGCGACGGACGGCCTGGTCGCGGTTCACGAGCCGACCATTTTGGACGACTCCGACGACGCGGTGGGCACTGAACTGCTGGAGAGGGTGCTGAGTGGACTTCGCAGGCTCTGACATGTCGCACCGCCCGCCGAACCCGAGCGGCCGCGTGACGTCGGCGAAGATCGTTATCGCCGGTGGATTCGGCGTCGGTAAGACGACGCTGGTCGGCTCGGTCTCGGAGATTACGCCGCTGACCACCGAGGCCATCATGACCTCCGCTGGCGTGGGCGTCGACGACACCCGGCAGGTGCCGGGCAAGACGACGACCACGGTGGCCATGGACTTCGGCCGGATCTCGATCGACCGTGACCTGATCCTGTACCTGTTCGGTACGCCGGGTCAGACTCGTTTCTGGTTCATGTGGGACGAACTGGTGCGGGGCGCGATCGGTGCGGTCGTGCTGGTGGACACCCGCCGGCTGGCCGACTGCTTCGCGGCGATCGACTTCTTCGAGCACCGACGCCTGCCGTACCTGGTGGCGATCAACTGCTTCGACGGTATGCAGTACCACGACCCGCAGGACGTCCGGGACGCCTTGGCGATCTCGAGCGACGTGCCGGTGGTGGCCTGCGACGCCCGTAACCGGGAGTCGACGAAGCACGTGCTGATCTCGCTCGTCGAGTACGTGCTGACGATGCGCCGTACGCGCGCCGTCGCCCCGGCCTGACCGCGGCACCGCACGCCCCCGGTGGTGGCTCTGGCCGCCACCGGGCGCTGCCGGCCGCCCCGGTGAGTGCCTCCGCGCTGGCTCGTCACCTCGATGAGCCGGCGCGCCGCCCAGCCGCCTCCTGACGACCTGAAAGCCGCAGTCCCTACCCGGGGCAGAGGCTCTCCCTCGGTCCTCGCGAGGCGGCTTCTGCGTGCCCGGGGATCGCCCTGCTGACGCGCAAGCGCCCCCAGCCGGCTGGCTGGGGGCGCTTGCGCGTGTTGAAAGGGGGTCAGGACTGGTAGCCAGCCGAGCGGTACTCGTACTCCCGGTCGTCGTCACGGTCTCCGTGGTCGCGGCTGAAGTCCCAGCCGCCGGCCGCTTCGCGACCGGGCCGACCACCCACCGCGAAACCGCCGATCTCCTGGCCGCGACGCCAGCCACGGAAGTAGCCGGTCGTGTTCTCCGCGAGGCTTGCCGCATCACGCACTATGCGCAGCGGGCGCTCCTCGCGGAGCGGGGAGCCCGGCACCAGGTTGGCCTGCGGCACGCGCTTCGGCAGCCCGGCGTTGGTCTCCGCGCCCACCGCGGGGCGAGCGGCCTGCTCGGCGGCCTGCCAGCCGGTGTCGGCAGTGGTCGACCAGTCCAGGTCGGACTCCTCGGCCTGCCCGACGAACCAGGCCGACTTGGCCTGCGCGAAGATCAGCAGATCGCCGTCACCCTCGTCGGCGACCGGCGGGGGACGGTGCTCCATCGGCGGGGGCCGGTGCTCGACCGGAGGCGGCGGCCGGTGCTCGGCGGCCCGCTCGGTACGGCCGGCGACCCGACCGTTACGTGCGGCCTGCTCCCGGTCGACCAGGCGCAGCGGAGGAGTCTCCAGGTGCTGGTCGGTGGGAGGGTTGAGCCCCTCGCGCAGCGCACGGTCGGCCAGCGGCGGCGGCTCCACCAGCCGCAGCATCGGCGGCTCCGGTGGCAGGTCGTCCGCCAACCAGGGCGGGGTGACCCGGCCGTCGGCCCGCCCCGGGTCGGTCGGGGCGTCGACACCGCGGCTGCCGCCGTACGAGTAGGCCACCGGGTTGTTCGGTGAGCTGTCGGACGGGTCCTCCGGGTTGTTGACCAGCGGCCAGTTGGCTCGTGAGCCGGGCGGCGCGGCCTCCTGCCCGGGCCGGGGGGTCGGCACCGGGATGCTGAGATCGGTGGCGCTGAACCCGCCGGTGGGTGCCTCGTCGACCGGGCGTTGCAGGTGGCTCGGCCGGGGCTCACCGTTGGTCTTGGGGCGGGGTGGAATGACCGTACGCTGCCGCTCGGCCCGCGCGTTGTTGATCGCGGCGGTGGTCAACGTCGGCCGGAACGGCTCGCCGGCCTCGGCCGGAGGCACCATGCCCCGCTGCGCCGGCGCGATCGGGGTGATCCCGGGCGGCGGAGGCGGCGGTGCGGAGACGGGCCGGTTGGTCGGGCCGTCGATCCGGCTGGGAAGCGGCTCGCTGCGACTGGGCAGCGTGGACGCCGGCGGACCAGCCAACGCCGCCGGGGTCATCATCGGCGCGGGTGCGACCGGCGGTGGCGTGACCGGCGCCGGGGCGACCGGCGGTGGCCCGAGCGGGCGGGGCGACGCCAACGGCGCGTTACCCGGGACCGGCTCGGGACGGCTGCGCCGCCCGCCGGTGGGTGCCGGCTCGGCGGCCGGCGGGGTCGGGCGGACCGAGCGCAACCCGGCGTTGGCGCCGGCGAGGCCGGTCAACCCGGCGTTCGTGCCAGCGAGGCCGGTCAACCCGGTGTTGGTGCCGGTCAGCTCACCGACGGATTCGCCGCGGCGGGCAGCGGCACGGCGGCCGGGTGCCTGGGCCGGCGTGCTGACCCGTGAGCTGAGCGCACTGACCAGCGCCTCACAGCCGGCGTCACACGCCCGCACGGAGGCGACGGCCTGACGGACCGTCTCGGCCACCGCCGACGTGAGCGCCCGGTTGACGGCGGCGCGGCGCGGTGTCTCGGAGATGGCGACCCGCAGGGCGGTGACCGCCTCGTTGATCTCCTCGGCGTCGGCGACCCCGTCGGCGGCGAGGTGCGCGGCGATGGCGTCCGCCGCGACCGACACCTCGCGGCCCCGGGCCACGGTGCCGCCGAGCATGCCCGGCTCGGGCAGCGCGTCCAGCACCGCCAGCGAGACCGGTTCGGCCGGATCCGGGTACGCGCGCAGGGCCGCCGGGTAGAGCTCCCGCAGAACCTCGCGTAGCGCCACGGCGGCCGAATGCCGACCGCTTGCCAGCGCGGCGTGCGCGGAGAGCACCTGCTTGTAGCCGGCCAGGTCCCGGGGTGCCGGCAGGGTGACGGCGGAGAGCGCCCCTGCCTGCAACGCGCGGGCCAGACCGACCGCCCGTCGTTCGGCCGGGGGCGACTGCATCTCCTCGAGGGAGTCGTCATCGGCGAACCGTTCGGCGAAGTCGTCCACCGAGTCGTCGTCGGCGATCGCCAGGGGTCGACCCGCCGCGCTCAGCAGCGAGGTGACCGTGTGGTCGTCGCTGTCGGCGGCGATGGCCGCACCGCTCGGCCCGCCCGACCGCTCCACGAGCAGCGCGACGAGCTGGGCGTAGCCAGCGGCGTCATCGCTGATCTCGCAGACATGCAGCAGACGGCCTGCGTCGTCGACCACAGCGGACGTCAGCGTCGAACCGGCGGAGGCCGGTCGGTCAGCCGGATCCGCCGAGGCCAGACCGCAGTAAACGCGCACGAGCGCCACGGCGTCGTCCTCCTCCCGGGACAGGTCTTTCCTCTGCCAGCAACTGATGCTCCCCGGTACGGGTCAGTCGCGCCAGTCCACCACCGCAGAGATCTTGCCGACAATGGTGCGCCAACCCAAACTCGCGGTCTGCGCACCGATCTTCTTCAGCCGTCGCCGACCCATGAACGCGCCGATCCCACCGTTGGCGGTGGCACGCAGCGCCTCGTCCAGGTCGTCGAGGCTGGAGCCGGCGGAGAGCATGTCGAGTACCGCAGGCAGCCGCAACGCGTACGAGAGGTCACGCGCAGCCTCGCCCGCCTCGATCAGCAGGGTGGAATCCCACGTGTCGTGCCCGCCGCGCAGGTTCTCCACGACGAGGTCCAGCTCGTAGGTGTCCTCGTCGAGCGGCGCGATATCTGCCGGCTCCACCCGTTCGGACAATTCATTCCAGCTGTCCAGTTGGGACAGATCGTTCGGCGCACCGGATCGGATGAAACTGACGAGCGACTCGGGGGTCTTGAACAGCAGCAGCTTGCCCCGGTGGCTGAGGAAGACCGGCACCTCCTCGTCGTCCACCTCCTCGTCCGCCTCGTCCGTGGCGGCCTCGTCGGCCTCGTCGGTGGCGGCGCCGTCGCGACGGCGGCGGGTCGACTCCTCGTCCTCGTCCTCGGCGGCGAACTCCTGGGCCAGCTCCTCGTCGAGGATGACGACGGTCTCGTCGTCCTCCTCCTCCTCGATCGCCTGACGGCGGGCGAGGAAGGGGTCGTCCTGGTCGCGCTCGGTCACGTCGGTCGGGGTCAGCGAGCTGGCCGGCCGGTACGCCCGCAGCGTGAAGCCGGTGCCGGCGGGCAGCGCGATCTCCACTGGGTCGATGCGCAGCTCGTCCCAGAGTGAACGGTCGACCGACGCCGACGGGCGATCGGTCTCGTCTGGCTCGGCCGCGCCGGTGGTGTCGTCGAGCTCGGGCTCGTCGGCGTCGGGCCGTTGGGGCGACTGGCGGGCCACGCTGACCTCCGTGTGCTTCGGGTTGCCCACCCGCCGGGGTCTGACCGACGAGTGACTCTGGGCACACACCCTAGTCGGCGGCCCTGGGTGACCGATGCCCGCACCCCGGTGGCCGGTTGTCGCGCGGGTCCGACCTGCTGGTCGCCAGCGCTGGCGAAGCGGCCGCTCGACAAGTAGCGTAGCTACGTATGAAGGCCCAGGCGCTGCACGGCCATCTCGACGCTCTGCTGCTCGCCGTGCTCGAACAGGGCGCGCTGCACGGCTACGCGATCATCGAGGCGCTGCGCGCCCGCAGTGACGGCAACCTTGATCTGCCCACCGGCACCATCTATCCGGCCCTCCGTCGGCTGGAACGCGCCGGCCACGTGGCGAGCACCTGGAGCACGGTCAGCGGTCGGGAACGGCGGACGTACCAGCTCACCGACTCCGGCCGGCGGGCGCTGGCCGGGGAGCGCGCCGGCTGGCGCGAGTTCCAACTGACCGTCGGCCGGTTCCTCGACCCCGGCAGCCCGCCCACCCCGGCCTGACCCGGCCCGCCGGGGCTTGATCGACTCGCGCTTCAGGAAGTCGGGCCTTCCGGAGCGCGGGAGACCCCGACTTCCAGAACCACGAGTGGATCAAGGTGGCCGCTCGGCGGTCGGCGGTCAACGCAAGGTGGCCGGTCGGCGGGCGGTGGCCAGCACCCAGCCGCGCGCCGCGCGAGTCAGCGAGAAGTAGGCGCCGCCCGCCACCACCACACCGACGAGCATCGGGGGCCAGCTCAGCGCCGCGTCCCACAGGGTGAGCGACCAGGTGAAGAGGGCGCAGCCGGTGAGCATGCCGAGCGCCACCAGGCCGGTCAGGCCGATGCCCACCACCCGTTGTGCCACGGCCAGACCGGGTCGTGGCACGCGGGCGCCCGCCGCGATCACCAGCAGGCCGGCCACCGAGAGCAGCAGCGTGCTCATCCAGATCCAGTCGACCGAGTTGGAGAGCAGCAGATACCCGGCGGGCGGGCGGGGGCCGTCGCTCCAGCTCGCCCCGCGCCAGGTCAGATCGCCGACGGCCACCCCCACCCCGGAAACTGCAAGCATCCGCAGGGAGAGCCCACGCAGGGCGGCCACCGCCAGCTCAGCCTGCCAGGAGGGGAGCAACTGCGACGGCGAGCCGAACTCGGCCACCGCGCGGCGCTGCGCCTCGGTGGGCGGCATCCCGCTCTCGCGGTACGCCTCGACGGCGTCCAGCAGCCCGTGCCGGGCCTCGGTCAGCAGGTCGGACTTGAGTCGTGCCGGCCCCCGCAAACGTGCGGCAAGCGCCCGCAGGTGCTCGTCGACCACCACATCCTCAGCACGCGCCATGGCACCACACTGCCACGGACGCCGACCAGTCGACGTCCGGGAGAACCCTGGTCCGTCCCCGAGGGCGGCGGTCAGGGGGCGAGCGCCAGGTACCCCCGTTCGGCGGCGGCCTGGAGCTGCCACTGGTCCCGGTACCAGCCGGGGGTGGTGACCAGGTCGGCGTGCCGACCGCGCTGGATCACCCGGCCGCCGTCCAGGACCACGATCTCGTCCAGCCCGTCGAGCCCGCTGAGCCGGTGACTGATCAGCAGCACCGAGTGCCCGGCCGGGGTAGCCGCGAGAGCGGACGCGAGCACCGCGTCCGCGGCGGCCGGGTCCAGACCCTCGGTGGGCTCGTCGAGCACCAGTACCTGCGGCGCGGCCAGCAGGGCCCGGGCGAGCGCCAGCCGCTGCCGCTGGCCGCCGGAGAGCTGCCCGCCCTCCTCGCCGACGAGCGTGTCCCAGCCCGCCGGCTGGGCGTGGACCCAGTCCAGCAGGCCGGCGGCCTCGGTGGCCCGGGTCAGCTCCTCCTCGCTTGCCCCGGCCCGCCCGAGCAGCAGGTTCTCCCGCACGGTGGCGTGGAAGACGTACGCCTCAGCCAGCAGCCCGCCGACCGCGCGCGGCAACACCTCCTCGGCGTACGCCGAGAGGTCGTGGCCGTTGAGGGTGACCTGGCCGGACTCGGGCCGGACGGTGCCGGTCAGCACGGCGGCGAGGGTGCTCTTGCCGGCGCCGCTCGGGCCGACGACAGCGATCCGGCGTCCGGCCGGCAGGGCCAGGCTGACGCCGTCCAGGGCGGGTGCCGCGCCGTCCCGGTACCGCACGGTCACGTTGACGAAGCGCAGCTCGTGCGGGCCGGCGAGGTCCGCCCGGCCGGTCGCGGCCGGCGGGTTCGACGGGTCGGCGTCGAGCAGGTCGGCCACCCGGGCCAGGCCGGGACGTAGCTGCGTCCACTGTCGGGCCGCCGCGACCAGCGCCAACGTCACCTCGACGGCGGCAAGTGTGCCGACGGCGAGGACGCCCACCAGCACCCCCGACACGTCGGCGGCGAGCGCGACCAGCACCACCGCCGCGGCGGTCACGCCGGCGGTCAGCACGCCGGCCGCGTCCACGGCGAACCCGGTGGCGGCCAGCCGACGTTCCAGCCGGGCCAGCCGGTGGGCGCGCTGCTCGGCGGCGCGCAGCGTGACGTCGGTCGCCCCGAACGCGGCCAGGTCGGCGGCGCCGTGGGTGAGGTCGATCGCGTCGGTGGCAAGCGCGCCCCGGAGCGGGGCCACCTCGGCCGCGCTGCGACGGGTCACCGCGGTGGCCAGGACGGGCAGCGCCACCCCGGCGACCAGCAGCCCGACGGCGAGCGCCCCGGCCGCCGGCGGTGAGATCAGCGCCGCCACGGCGACCGCCAGCACGCCGACCAGGGCCGCCGCCGCGGCGGGCACCAGCACCCGCAGCAACAGGTCCTGGACGGCCTCCACGTCGGAGACCAGGCGGCTCAGCACGTCCCCCGAGCGGTGTGCGGTGCCCCGGCGGGCGGCCAGGGTGGCGAAGACCCGGGCCCGGACGTCGGTGATCATGCGGAGCACCGCGTCGTGGCCGGCGAGCCGCTCGGTGTAGCGGAACACGCCCCGGCTGATCGCCAGCGCCCGGACCGCGACGATGGCCACGGTGAGGCGGTCCAGCGGAGGTTGGCCGGCGGCGCTCATCAGCAGCCAGGTGGCGGTGGCCATCAGGGCGAGCCCGGCGAACTCGGTGGCGGCCGCCAGCAGCCCGGCGCCGACCAGGCGGCGCAGGTACGGCCGGGCCAGGCGCAGCACGGTCCGCTCGGCGGCGGCCCGCCCGCGCGGCGCCGGGTCGGTGACCGGCGTCGCGTCTGCCGGGCCCGGCGCGGGTGCCGCGCTCATCGGGAAGCCTTTCCGGTCGGCTCGGGCGTCAACTCGGTGACCTGACCGTCCTCGATGCGCAGGATCCGGTCGGCGTCGGCGAGCAGCGCCGGCCGGTGCGCGACGAGCAGCGCGGTCCGCCCGGCGACCAGGCGGCGGGTGGCGTCGAGCACCACCGCCTCGGCCGCCGTGTCGAGCCGGGCGGTGGGTTCGTCGAGCAGCACCACCGGGGCGGCGCGCAAAAACGCCCGGGCCAGGGCCACCCGCTGCCGTTGCCCGCTGGACAGGCCGTGGCCGCGCTCACCGAGCAGGGTGCCCAGCCCGTCGGGCAGCCCGGCCACCACGTCGTCCAGGGCGGCGTCGTGCACCGCGGCGGCGAGTGCGTCGGCCGGGGTGTCCGGTGCGCCGAGGCGGATGTTGTCGGCAAGCGAGGCGGCGAAGAGGTGCGCCCGCTGCGGCACCCAGGCGAGCTGCCGACGCCAGGCGTCCGGGTCGGCGGTGGCGAGGTCGACCCCGTCCACGGTGATCCGGCCGCTTGTCGGCGCCACGAAGCCGAGCAGCAGGCCCAGCAGGGTGCTCTTGCCGGCGCCGCTGGGCCCGATGATGGCGATCCGCTCACCGGGCCGGATGGTCAGGGTCACGTCGCGCAGCGCGGTGGTCCGCTCGTACGCCACGGTCACCCCCTCGAACCGGATCTCGGCCCGCGCGTCCGGAACTGAGGCGCCCTCGGCCGCCCGGGGGGCGGTGGGCGCGGCGGAGACGGTCAACGCCTCGTCGAGCGCGGCCAGCCCCTCCATGCTGGCGTGGAAGCGGCTGCCGGCGGCCCGCAGCGGCAGGTACGCCTCCGGGGTCAGCAGCAGCACCAGCAGCGCGGTCTGCAGGGCCAGCCCGCCGCCGAGCAGCCGGATGCCGACCGGCACCGCGACGAGCGCCACCGAGAGGGTGGCGACCAGCTCCAACACCAGCGCGGAGAGGAACGCGATCCGCAGCGTCTTCATGGTGGCGACGCGGTGACCGTCGGCCATCCGGCGCACCACGTCGGTCTGTGCCCGGGCCCGCCCGAACGCGCGCAGCGTGGGCAGCCCGGCCACCATGTCCAGGAAGTGCCCACCGAGCAGCGCGAGCCGTCGCCACTGCCGCTCGGTGGCGGCCTGCGCCTGCCAGCCGAGCAGCGCGCCGAAGACCGGGATCAGCGGCAGGGTCAGCGCGATGATCACCGCCGAACTCCAGTCGGCGAAGACGACCCGGGCCAGCACCGCCACGGGCACCGTCACGCTCAGCACCAACTGCGGCAGGTACCCGGTGAAGTACGCGTCCAGGGCGTCCAACCCGCGCCCGGCCAGAGTGGCGATCTCACCGGCCCGCTGCCCGGCCACCCAACCGGGCCCGTGCCGGCCCACCGCGCCGAGCAGGTCGGCCCGCAGCGTGGCCTTGACCGTGGCGGCGACCCGTGCCGAAACCGTGCCCTGCGCCCAGACCAGGGCGGAGCGGGCGGCGACCGCCGCCACGAAACCGGCGAGCGCCTGCCGATCCAGCCGACCGTCGATCGCGGTGGCGAGCAACGCCGCGAGCGCGGTGGCCTGCGCCACGATCAACCCGGCGGCCAGCACCCCCAGGAGCGCGAGCACGACAAGGTCGCCCCGGGCCGCAGGGACCCGGCGCAGCAGACGCGGGTCGAACGGACGGCGTCTCACCAGTACACCGGTGCCCTACCGTCGGTTCGTCCTCGGAAAACCCACCAGCACATCGCCTGGAAGCCTAGTAGGGCCGGAAGGAGCGGCAGCGCCACCCAGCCCAGCAGCCGCAGGGTCGGCGCGCTCGCGGCCGCGTCGGCCACCAGCAGCGAGGCGTCCGGGTCGGTCGTGGACACCAGCACGTAGGGCCAGAGAGCTGCTCCGACCAGCACCACCGGCAGCGCCAGGGCCGCGCCGGTGGCGACCAGAGCCCACCCCGGCCGCCGCCGCGCCAGCGCCGCGCGGGCCGCCAGCAGCGCCACCACGAGCAGCACCGGCAGGAGTACGGCCACCGCTGGCCGCTGCACCGCGTCGCGTACCCGGGCGGAGAGCAGGCCCACGACGGTGGTCAGGGCGACCGCGGTGAGCGCCACCGGCACCAGCCGGCGGGCCGTGACGCCGACCACGGCGGCGGCCTCGGTCGGCAGGCGCAGCGTGAGGAAGGTCGCCCCGTGCACCGCGACCAGGGTGACCATGGTCAGCCCGGCGACTGCCGCGAACGGGGTGGCCAGGTGCGTCACTTCGGCGACGTGCCCGTCGGCTCGCAGCGGCACCCCCTGCAACAACGCGGCGAGCAGCACCCCCCAGCCCACCGCCGCGAGGGCGCTGCCGACCACCACGACGCGGTCCCAGCGTGCGCGGCCCCGCTCGTCGTCGGGTCGGCTGCGCAGCTGCACCCCGACGGTGACCAGGATGACACCGACCAGGGCGCCGACGACCGCCGGATAGCAGCCGGCGAGCAACTCGCCTTCCAACAGCGGGAACGCGCCGAAGAGAATGCCCATGGCGGCAACCAGCCAGACCTCGTTGCCGAGGAAGAACGGCCCGAGGGCGGTGAGCGTCTCACGCCGCCCGGCCGGCCCGACCCCGCGGGCGAGCAGCAGCCCGACGCCGTAGTCGTAGCCGGCGAGCACCAGGTAGGCGGCGAAGAAGAGGCCGAGCACGGCGTACCAGGCGAGGTCCACGGTCTACTCCTCAGGCGAGGGCGGGTTCGGGGTGGGCCGGCTCGCTCGGCGGCGCCGGTGGGCGGCCGAGCGCCGGGTCGGACGCGCCGCGTCTGGCGTACCTCGCGAGCAGCACCCAGTTGGTCACGGCGAGGGTGCCCAGCAGCAGGCTGAACCCGATCAGCGAGGTGAGCATCAGTGGTGCGCTGACCGTGGAGACGGCCTGCTCGGTGGGGAGCAGCCCGTACGCCACCCAGGGTTGACGGCCGACCTCCCGGGAGATCCAGCCGAGGATCACCGCGACGAACGGCAGCGGCAGGGCGAACAGGATCAGCCAGAGCGGGAAGCGCAGCCGGATGATCCAGTCCCGGAAGAGCAGGGGCAGCAGCAACCACAGGCAGCCGAGGGTGAAGCCGATCAGGATCATGAAGCCCAACCCGACGCTTGCCAGCACCGGCGGGGTGTAGTCGCCGGGGCCGAACCGGGCGGTCCACTCGGCGATCAGCGCCTGGCTCTCCGGGCTGTCGCCGCCGAACTTGGTCGGCTGCACCGAGCCCACCGGGCCGAACTGGGCGAAACCGAAGCCCTGCACCATCGTGATGGCCAGTGCCGCGGTGACCAGGCCGATCCGCAGCGAGGTGCGGAAGAGCGCGAAGTCAGGGGTACGCCGAATCAGGTGCCCGGCGCTGACCGCCGCCATCAGCACCCCGCCGACAAGCAGCGCGGCCGAGACCACGTGCCCGAACGCCATGCCGAGGCTGGGGTTGGTGAGCAGCGCGCCGAAGTCGGTGAGGTGGGCGATCCCGTCGCGCACCTCGTAGCCGACCGGGTTCTGCAGCCAGGAGTTGGCCACCATGATCCAGAACGCCGAGGCGTACGCGGTGATCGCCACACCCCAGAGCAACGCGAGGTGGACACCCTTGCGGAGCCGGTGCCAGCCGAAGATCCACATCCCGAGGAACGTGGATTCCAGGAAGAACGCCACAAGCGTCTCGATGGCCAGGGGTGCCCCGAAGACGTTGCCGACGTAGCGCGACAGGCCACTCCAGTTCAGCCCGAACTGGAACTCCATCACGATCCCGGTGGCGATGCCGAGCGCGTAGTTGATCACGTAGAGCTGACCCCAGTAGCGCGTCAGCCGCTCCCATTTCGGGTTGCCGGTGAGCACCCAGGCCGTTTGCATGCCGACCAGCAGAGTGACCAGTCCGAGCGTGACGACCACGAACAGAAAGTGGATCGAGGTCGTGGTGGCGAACTGCAGGCGGGCGAGGAGCAGGGTGTCCATGACCAGCCCTCCAAAGCGTTGGCTCCCTTGTCGTAGCCACCCTACACGTAGTTTGCCTACAGGTAAGACCTACTACGGCCCGTCGTAGGAAATATTACTACGTCATGTAGTACTGAAGGGGTCGCACTCGGCCTGTACCTCAAGCCGCCGCACCCAGCGACCGGCTGTCCCTCGCCCCACGTCGCCCCAGGTCGTCCTACGTCGTCCCACGTCGCCCCGCTGCGCGGCCCGTTCCGCTCCCGCCGGCCTGTCCCGCCCCGCCTCGGCCCGTCGAAGCCCGTCGAAGCCCGCCCTGCCCGCCCGCGTCAGTCCTGCCTGGGCCCGTCGAGGCCCGGTCCCGCCCGTGCCAGGCCCACCCCCGACCTGCCTCGGCCTGCCCTGGCCTGCCCTGGCCTGCCCTCGGCCTGCCCGGCCCGCACTGCCTCTTCGATCATGGAGTTGTGGTGGGGGATAAAGGCGCTTTATAGGCCTAAGGCAGGCACCACAATTCCATGATCGACTCGATTGGGTCGCGATCTTGCACTTTCTGTCCCAACATAAGGAGCATTCGGCACTTTTCGACGACCGAAACTGCAAGATCGACGCAGACGCAGACGCAGACGCAGACGCAGACGCAGACGCGGGCGCGGGCGCAGGGCACAGGGCACAGGGCATGGGCGCGGGGCGCGGGGCGCGGGGCACGGGCACGGGGCACGGGGCACAGGGCACAGGGCACAGGGCACAGGGCACGGGGCACGGGCACGGGACGCAGGGCACAGGGCACGGGGCGCGGGGCACGGGCACGGGACGCAGGGCACGGGGCGCAGGGCACGGGGCACGGGGCACGGGCACGGGGCGCGGGGCTTTGCTGACGGGAACGGGCGCGCGCCAGCCCCGCCGTAGCTCGCCGTCTCCGATGTGCCCGGTGGGCGTCAGCTCAGGAAGAGGGTTACCGGGAGGGCGACAAGCGTGGTGGCGACCGCGAGGGCGGTGGCGCCGAGTACCCGGGGCGGCCGGTCACTGACCAGCAGGCGCTGCATCCGTACGTCGAGATCCCGGTCGCCCATGCCGAGCGCGCCGGCCGGGGTGATCCGGTGCCCGGCGGCGGCAAACCGGCGCAGCGCACCCGCGAGCGGGGCGTCTGCGTGCAGTTCGCGGGCCTTGTCGTCGGCGCGCATCTCGACCAGCAGGGCGACCCGCTCGTGCGCGTCGCGTACCCAGCCGAACCAGGGCAGCGCCCGGCACAGTGCGGTGAACGGCAGCAGGACCAGGTCGTGCCGCTCGTGCGCGTGCGCTCGCTCGTGGCTGAGCACCGCGGCCAACTCGGCGCGGTCCAACAGGCTCAGGGTGCCGGCGCTGACCACCACCTGCGGCTTCACGCCCGGCAGGCAGTACGCGGCGGCACTCGGATGATCCAAAACCAGCGCGCCCGGGGCGGCGGGGTCGTTCCGGGCGACGAGCGAGAGCAGGTCTCGGTGGCGGCGCTGGGCGCGTACGGTGCCGTGGATGCTGCGCACGGTCGTCGTGACCAGCACCGCCCCGATGCCGAAGCCCACGCCGACGCCGGCCAGGTGGAACGTGCCCACTCCGATCGGCAGGGCGCCGTGGGCGAGGTCGTTGGCGAGGGCGAGTAGTGCGCCACCGGTCGGCCGGTCGTACGCGCTCAGCCCGAGCGCCATCGGCAGGCCCATCGCCGAGAGGCCGAGCGCCAGCCCGACGGCCTGCCAGCAGACGATGGCCACCCGTGGGCTGCGCCACGTCCAGGTGGAGCGGGCCAACACCTGGGCGGTCAGATAGCAGGCCAGAATCGTGGCGGCGAAGTGCACGGCGTAGGCCATGGCGTACGCCCTACCGCTCCGCTGCCTCGCCGGCGGGTCGTCGGCCCGCCGGCCCGTCCACCCGATCGGTCAGGGTGTTGGCCCCGGCCGTGTCGCCGCCGGTGGAGCCCGGCCCGGTCAGGCCGGCCTCGCTGCCCAAGGCCGCCCGCAGCACCTCGGCCTCGGTGCCGGTCACCGAGCGGGCGAAGCGCACCAGTGCGGCGTCCCGGCTGCCGCCCAGGTCGAGGGCGTCGAGCATGAGTTGGGCGATGTGTGCCTCGCGGCTGGCGGCCGGACGGTACCGCCAGGCCCGGCCCTCCCGCTCCCGCTGCACCATGCCTTTGCCGGCGAGTCGGTCCAGCACGGTCATCACCGTGGTGTAGGCCAGCTCGCGGCCATCGAGCGCGTCGGCCACCTCGCGCACGGTCACCCCGTCCGACGTGCCGGGAACCACGTCCCACAGCACGTCCATCACCGCACGCTCAAGATCACCCAACCGAGTCACGTACCAATCCTACCCCCGGTAGTAGACCCCCCACCCACCCCACCAGGCCCGTGCCGGACCAAGATCCGCACAAGAACAATGATTGTAGTGCCCTCCGACCACCAGGAGGGCACTACATCATGGAACCTGCGCGATCTTGAAGCGGGAGCGGGAGCGGGAGCAGGGCCCCGTCGTCTGGCGACCCAACCCAAGGCGGAACCCGCAAGCTGACCCGACCGACGAGCCCGGCCCACGTCAGGGTTTTCCGGGGGAGCCCGACCACGCAGGGATCAAGCCTGACCGCCCGGAGTGGGCGGGCTCCCCCGGGAAACCCCAGAGGCCGCGGGAACGAATCACACCCCCTTGGGGTGCCACACCGTCTTCGTCTCCAGGAGCGCGGTCATCGGAGCCAGACCGGGATCCGCGGTCCAGTCGTGGTCGGCCGGGGCCGGTCGGAGCACCCGCTTGAGGTTCTCCGCCGCCTTGACCTCCAGGTCGGTGGCGAGCGCGGCGTCGGCCACCCCGGTCAGGTCGATCGCGTTGACGTCCATGTGCGCCGCCAACGTCGGCGCGGTCTCGGTGATCGCGCCGGTGAGGATGTTGACCACCCCACCGGGCAGGTCGGACGTGGCCAGCACCTCGGCCAGCGTCACCGCCGCCAACGGCTCGGCGGGGGAGGCCGCCACCACCACCGTGTTGCCGGTGACGATCGCCGGAGCGATGACACTGACCAGGCCGAGCAGCGCCGGGCGCTCCGGCGCGACCACCGCGACCACCCCGGTCGGCTCGGGCGCGGAGATGTTGAAGTACGGGCCGGCGACCGGGTTGGCGCCGCCGTACACCTGGGCGAGCTTGTCGGCCCAACCGGCGTACCAGACCCAGCGGTCGACCGCGGCGTCCACCTCGTCGCCGGGGATGCCCAGGGCGACGAACTGCTCGCGGCGGCCCTCGAGCATCTCGGCGGCGCGGTAGAGGATCTGACCCCGGTTGTACGCGGTCGCGCCGGCCCAGCCCTTCACGGCGGCGCGGGCGGCGACCACCGCGTCCCGGGCGTCCTTGCGGGAGGCCAGTGACACATTCGAGGACTGCACGAGATACGACCGTCCCGACTCGCTGCGCGGGAACTTCCCGCCGATGAAGAGCTTGTACGTCTTGCGTACCGCGACCCGCTCAGACATTGAGGTAGCCCTCCAGCCCGTGCCGGCCGCCCTCGCGACCGTAGCCCGACTCCTTGTACCCGCCGAACGGCGAGGTGGGGTCGAACTTGTTGAACGTGTTGGCCCAGACCACACCGGCACGCAGCCGGTCGGCCATCCACAGGATCCGGGAGCCCTTGTCGGTCCAGATTCCGGCCGACAGCCCGTACGGCGTGTTGTTTGCCTTCTCCACGGCCTCGGCCGGGGTGCGGAAGGTGAGCACCGACAGCACCGGGCCGAAGATTTCCTCGCGGGCGATGCGGTGTGCCTGGGTGACGCCGGTGAAGATGGTCGGCGCGAACCAGAAGCCGCGGTCGGGCAGCTCGCACGGCGGCGACCAGCGCTCGGCGCCCTCGGCGGAGCCGGCGTCGGACAGCTCGCGGATCCGCTCCAGTTGGGCGGCGGAGTTGATCGCGCCGACGTCGGTGTTCTTGTCCAGCGGGTCGCCGACCCGGAGCTGGGCCATCCGTCGCTTCAGTGACTCCAGCACCCGGTCGGCCACGTTCTCCTGGACCAGCAGTCGGGAGCCGGCGCAGCAGACGTGCCCCTGGTTGAAGAAGATGCCGTTGACGATGCCCTCGACGGCCTGGTCGACGGGCGCGTCGTCGAAGACGATGTTGGCGGCCTTGCCGCCCAGTTCCAGGGTGAGCTTCTTGCGGGTGCCGGCGACGGACCGGGCGATGGCCCGACCGACGTCGGTGGAGCCGGTGAAGGCGACCTTGTCCACGCCGGGGTGCTCGACCAGGGCGCGGCCGGTGTCACCGGCCCCGGTGAGGATGTTGACCACACCGGCCGGCAGCTCGGCCTGCTGGCAGATCTCGGCGAAGAGCAGCGCGGTCAGCGGCGTGGTCTCGGCGGGCTTCAGCACCACCGTGTTGCCCGCGGCGAGCGCCGGGGCGATCTTCCAGGCGAGCATGAGCAGCGGGAAGTTCCACGGGATGACCTGTGCGGCCACACCGATCGGCTGCGGGTTCGCACCGAAGCCGGCGTACGGCAGCTTGTCGGCCCAGCCGGCGTAGTAGAAGAAGTGCGCGGCCACCAGCGGCAGGTCGACGTCGCGCGACTCCCGGATCGGCTTGCCGTTGTCGAGGGACTCCAGCACGGCCAGCTCGCGGGAGCGCTCCTGGACGAGCCGGGCGATCCGGTACAGGTACTTCGCCCGGTCCCGGCCCGGCATTGGACCCCACACCTTCTCGTACGCCTTGCGGGCGGCGCGCACCGCGCGCTCCACGTCCTGGCTGCCGGCCTCGGCGACCTCGGCCAGCACCTCCTCGGAGGCGGGGTTGATCGACTTGAAGCTGCCACCGTCGGTGGGGTCGACGAACTCACCGTCGATGAACAGCCCGTACGAGGGTTTGAGGTCCACCACCGAGCGGGACTCGGGGGCGGGGGCGTATTCGAACATCGGCTATCAGTCCAGGGTGAAGTAGTCGGGACCGGAGTAGACCCCGGTCGTCAGCTTGGTGCGCTGCATCAGCAGGTCGTTGAGCAGGCTGGACGCGCCGAAGCGGAACCAGTCCGGGTCGAGCCAGTCCGGGCCGACGGTCTCGTTGACCATCACCAGGTACTTGATCGCGTCCTTGGTGTTCTTGATGCCACCGGCGGGCTTCACGCCCACCTGCCGCCCGGTCGCCTCGCGGAAGTCGCGGACCGCTTCGAGCATCACCAGGGTCACCGGCATCGTCGCCGCGACCGGAACCTTGCCGGTGGAGGTCTTGATGAAGTCACCGCCGGCCAGCATGGCCAGCCAGGACGCACGGCGCACGTTGTCGTAGGTGGCCAGCTCGCCGGTCTCCAGGATCACCTTGAGATGTGCGTCCCCGCAGGCTTCCTTGGTGGCCACGATCTCGTCGTAGACCTCCTGGTAGCGCCCGGCCAGGAACGCACCCCGGTTGATCACCATGTCGATCTCGTCGGCACCGGCCGCCACGGCGGCGCGGGTGTCGGCCAGCTTGATCTCCAACGGCGCCTGGCCCGACGGGAACGCGGTCGCCACGCTGGCCAGGTGCACGTTGCTGCCGCGCAGCACCTCGGCCACGTACGGGACCATCGCCGGGTAGACGCAGACCGCGCCGACGTGCGGGCAGGACGGGTCGGCCGGGTCCGGGCGCAGCGCCTTCGCGGCGAGCGCGCGCACCTTGCCCGGGGTGTCGGCCCCTTCCAGCGTGGTCAGGTCGACCATCCGGATCGCCAGGTCGATCGCCTGGGCCTTGGCGGTGGTCTTGATGGAGCGGGTGCCGAGCTGTGCCGCCCGCTGCTCCGCGCCGACCTGGTCCACGCCGGGCAGGCCGTGCAGGAAGGTCCGCAGAGCGGTCTCGGATCGTCCCAGCTCGGAGAGGTCCGACCGGGCCGACGTCGTTGTCGCCGTCATGCCGAGAAGTCTACGCACCGGACCGCCGAGTGATCTTGCTCACGAGGGGACGGTGACGCGTCGACGTGAGCGGCGTCCCTGGTCCGACCGCACCCGCACCGCCACGCGTTACGGACAGGTAGGTTGAGCGATCGTGGACGTACACGTCATTGACCACCCGCTGGCCCAGTCCAGGTTGACTGCCATGCGGGACGCGCGCACCGATTCCTCGACGTTCCGGGCGGCGCTGCACGAACTGACCACCATGCTGGTGTACGAGGCGGCGCGCTCCTTCCCCGTCGAGCGGTACCCGGTGCAGACGCCCGTCACCGGCACCGAGGGCACCCGGCTGGCGAACCCGCCGCTGCTGGTCCCGGTGCTTCGCGCCGGGCTGGGGATGGCGGACGCCGCGCTGGGCCTGCTGCCCGAGTCCTCGATGGGCTTCGTGGGCCTGGCCCGCGACGAGGCGACCTACGAGCCCCGCGCCTACATGGAGTCGCTGCCGCGCGACCTGGCCGGGCTGCCGGTGCTGGTGCTCGACCCGATGTTGGCCACCGGCGGTTCGCTGGAGCACTGCTGCCAACTGCTGGCCGAGCGCGGTTGCACCGACATCACCGTGCTCTGCGTGCTCGCCGCTCCGGTCGGCATCGAACGGCTGGAGCGCTCCGGCCTGCCGCTGCGCCTGGTCACGGCCTCGATCGACGAGGGGCTCAACGACCGCATGTTCATCGTTCCCGGGCTCGGCGACGCCGGCGACCGGCAGTTCGGTGGAATGCCCCGTTTCTGAGACGTGTGGCGGGTCCGCGCGCGCTGGCGCACGGACCGGCTACCGTCTTCGGCCATGACTGGTGTTGCGCTCGCCGAGGAGCTGCTGCTTCTCGCCTACGACGACACGACCGGCAAGGCGACCATGCCGCGGATCAGCCTGGACCTGGGCATGGCCGCAGCGGTGCTGGTCGAGCTGGCCCTGGCCGGCCGGGTCGCGTACGCCGACGGTTCCCTGACGGTGATCGACCCGACGCCGACAGGTGAGCCGTTCAGCGACGACGTCCTCAGCCGGATCGCCGCCGACACCCCGCACACCCCGGCGTCCTGGGTGCAGCGTCTGCGGCACGGTCTGCGCGACCGGATCCTGGCCGACCTGTGCCGACAGGGCGTCGTCCGCGACGTCGACGAGACCGAGCTGGGCTTCATCCACGTGCACCGTTACCCGGTGCTGGACACCTCCGTCGAGGCGGAGACCCGGCAGCGGCTGGCCGAGGCGCTGACCGGCGCGGCGGCCCCGGACGAGCGCACCGCCGCGCTCGCCACCCTGGTCGTGGTGCTGCGGATGGAGTCCGCGCTCGGGGTGAGCGGTGAGGCAGCCGCCGACGCCCGCCGCCGGTTGACGAAGATCGCCACCGGCGCCGGGTTCTCCGGCGAGGTGAGCACCGACGACTCGGTGGTCCGCCCGTCGGTCGGCCTGGTCGTCGCCGCCCTGGCCAAGGCCGTCGACCAGGCTCTCGGCAAGCGCGCCTGACCGGGAGGCCAACAAGGCCCTGCCGTCCCCTTTGCTCTGCACCCGCAAATGCACCACCCGCGCCCCGCGCCTCTTCTGGCGCTTCGGCGGGTGCAGAGCACCGAGCGGCGCCGGGTGGCGCATCCGCGGGTGCAGAGCAAAGGGGACCTGCCGGGTAGTTGGGTCCTGCGTGGCTCAGATACCGAGGGCGGCGCCGACCTCGGCCCGCAGCCCGGCAACCGCCTGCGCCGCCCGGCTGCGGGCCGCCCCGACGTCGCCGTCCGTGACCGGCTCCACCACCTCGAGGTACGCCTTGAGCTTCGGTTCCGTGCCGGAGGGGCGGATCACCACCCTGGCCACCCCGGTACGCAGGATCACCACGTCCGACTCGGGCAGCAGGTCCCGGACGCTGTCCACCGGGTGTCCGAGCAGGGTGGCAGGGGTGTCCGCCCTGATCCGGGCCATCGCGTCGGCGATGATCCGCAGGTCGTCCACGCGTACGGAGAGCTGGTCGGTGTGGTGCACGCCGAACTCGGCGGCCAACTCGTCCAGCCGGTCGGTCAGGGTCCGGCCCTGCGCCTTCAGGCCGGCCGCCAGTTCCGCCACGGTCAGCGCGGCCGTGATGCCGTCCTTGTCCCGCACCTGCTCCGGGGCGACGCAGTAGCCGAGCGCCTCCTCGTAGCCGAAGACCAGTGGCGCGCTCCCGCCGCCGGCCCGCACGATCCACTTGAAGCCCGTCAGCGTCTCGTCGTAGGGCAGCCCCCGGGCCGCACACATCGCCCGCAGCAGTGACGACGACACGATCGTGGTGGCGTAGAGCCCGGTCACCCCCCGACGCATCAGGTGGTCGGCGAGCAGTACGCCCACCTCGTCGCCGCGCAGCATCCGCCAGCCGTCACGGTCGTCCCGGACCACCACGGCGCAACGGTCGGCGTCCGGGTCGTTGGCGATGGCGAGATCCGCGCCGGTGGAGTCGGCCAGGGCGATCAGCCGGTCCACCGCGCCCGGCTCCTCCGGGTTGGGGAACGACACGGTGGGGAACGCCGGGTCCGGCTCGGCCTGGTCCGGCACCACGCCAGGGGTCGGGAAGCCCGCGCGGGCGAAGGCGGCGGTGAGCACCGCCGCGCCCACGCCGTGCAAAGGGGTGTACGCCACCGTCAGGTCCCGTGGCCCGTCCGGGTCGATCACCGCGGTGGCCCGTTCCACGTACGAGGCGACCAGGTCGTCGCCGACAACCTGACCGGGCTCACCCAACGGCACCTGGGTCAGCGGCCCGACCGATCGGATGGCCGCCTCGATGCCGGCGTCGGCGGGGGGCACGATCTGCGCGCCGACGCCCAACTCGCCGCCCAGTTCCGCGCCGAGGTAGACCTTGTAGCCGTTGTCCTGCGGCGGGTTGTGGCTGGCTGTGACCATCACCCCGGCGACGCCGCCGAGGTGCCGCACGGCGTACGCCAGCACCGGGGTGGGCAGCGGGCGCGGCAGCAGCACCGCCGGGCGGCCTGCACCTGTCGCCACCTGGGCGGTGCGCTCGGCGAACTGCCGGGAGCCGTGCCGGGCGTCGTACCCGATCACCAGCGGACCGCTGCCGCCCTGGGCCGCGAGCCAGGTGACCAGGCCGGCAGCGGCCTGGGTGACCACGGCGAGGTTCATGCCGTTCGGGCCGGCGCGCAGCGGGCCGCGGAGGCCCGCCGTGCCGAAGGTCAACGGGCCGGCGAACCGGTCAGCCAGGTCCGGGGCGCTCGCGGGCAGCGCGTCGAGCACCGCCGTCAGCTCGTCCCGGCTGGCCGGGTCCGGGTCGTCGGCCAACCAGCGCCGGGCTTGCTCGCGAATGTCGTCGATGTCAGTGGTGTCCGCCGCCATGCCCCTTGATAGCACGGCGACGGATCACCCCTGTGGGTTCCCTCCGGCTCAGCCGTCTCCGGTGAGCTGGAACGTCTTCGCCATCTCGTCGAAGATCGGCTTGCTCTCGGCGAACAGGCTCTCCGTGGCGGAGAGGTAGAACGAGTACGACTTGCCGTCCTTGACGACCGCTCGCCACACCCCGTGGCGCATCTCGTCACCGGCGCCGCAGGTGTACTCGAATTCGACGCCCGGGCTGCCCGCCAACTGCTGCTCGGCGATGGCCACCTGCTTGTACGGCTTCTTGCAGTTGGTGCTCTTGGTGCGGAGGAAGTTCTGCGCGCTCTCCGCCCAGCGGGTGGGCGTCCCGTTCCACTTCTCGTTGAGGATCCGGATCTTGCGACCGTCGTCCTCCGGGTCGACGTAGTCGGTGTACGAGCCGCCGGTGGCCTTCTTCCAGCCCTTCGGCACCATGATCTGGATCCCGCGGGCCGTGTGCTCCTGCATCTCGACCGTGGGAGCCGCCGGGGCGGCGGTGGTGGGCTGTGCCGCCGGAGCGCTCGGTGGTGGTTCGTCGCCGCCGGAGAGCGCCACCACGGCGAGCACCAGCACGACGACCAGGCCGCCGGCCGCGGCGAGCTGCACCTTGCGCGGCCAGCCCTTGACCGTGGTGACGAGCTGACCACCGGTGGCCCGGACCTTGTCCAGAGCACTGCCGCCCGAAGCGGCGGGCGCGGTGGCCCAGGGCTGGCCGGTGCCCGGCACCGACCACTGGTTGCCGCCGCCGTAGGTGCCGCCGATGCGCTGGGTGGCTTCCGGTGCGCCGCCGTACCCGACCTGCTGGGTGGCGTCGGATGCGCCGGCGTAGGTGACCCGCTGGGTGGCGTCGGGGTGCCCGCCGGCGTCCACCCGCTGGGTGACGTCCGCGGTGCCGCCGTAGGTGCGCCCGGCCACCTGTCGACCGGGGGCCGGCATCGCGCCGGTCGGCGTGTGCAGCGGGCCGGCGAGCGCGTCGGCGCTGGTCTCGTCGAGCGCGCCGGTGGCGCCGGCCGCGGGAGTTGCCTGGGGGCGTTCGCCCCGGCGCAGCGCGGCCAGCCGGTCGGTCAGCGACTCGCCCGGGGCCAGCATCGCCTTGCCACCGATCTGGCTGTCCGGCTTCGGCTCCGGCTGGGGCGGCGGGAGGACGGGCACGGGTCGTTGCTGCACCGGCACCACGGCGTACGGGTCGGTGACCGAGTGCACCGCCGTCGCCGTGCTGCCCAGCGGGCCGGCGAGCAGCTCGCGCAGCATCGCCCGGGAGGTGTGCACGTCGAGCCGGCGGGCCGGGTCCTTCTCCAGCAGGCCCATCAGCACCCGGGTCAGCGGCCCGCTGCGCTGCGGCGGGGCGGGCGGGTCCTCCACCACGGCGTGCATGGTCTCGATCGGGTCGCCCTTGTCGAACGGGGGCCGCCCCTCGACCGCGGTGTAAAGCGTCACGCCGAGCGAGAAGAGGTCGCTGGGCGGGCCGAACTCCTGGCCCATGGCCCGCTCGGGCGAGATGAAGTGCGGTGAGCCGAGCACCATGCCGGGGGTGGTGAGCTGCACGTCGGTGGGCATCCGGGCGACACCGAAGTCGGTGAGCACGCAGCGCCCGTCGGAGCAGATCAGCACGTTTGCCGGCTTGACGTCGCGGTGCAGCACGCCGATGGCGTGCGCGACCTCCAGCGCGCCGAGCAGCGCGATGCCGATCTTGGCGACCGCCCGGGGTGCGACCGGGCCGTCCTCGATGACCATGTCGGCGAGGCTGCGGGCGTCCAGCAGCTCCATCACGATCCACGGCCGCCCGGCCTCGGTGACCACGTCGTACACCTGCACCACGGCGGGGTGCTGGATGGCGGCGGCGGCGCGGGCCTCGCGCAGGGTGCGCTCGTACATCGCGTCGCGGTCGCTGGGGGCCAGCCCCGGAGGCAGGACGACCTCCTTCACCGCCACGTCACGGCGGAGCAGCGTGTCTGTGGCGCGCCACACCGTGCCCATGCCGCCGTTGCCCACCGAGGACCGCAGCGAGTATCGGCCACCAATGGTGGTGCCGGGCGCCGCTCGGCCGTTGGCGGGACTGACCGGTCCGCCGCTCCACGTCGGGATCTGAGTCACAGAAAAGCCACCGGGGGAAATCGAGGGGGGCTGGGACACAACCCCCCTATCTTGCTGGTTCCGACGCCCGATGCGAAAGCCGACGCGACGGACGTTTGTCGAAGTCGACGGAACGTGCCCTGTCGTTCACCTCGTGTCGACAGGTCGGGACGCGCTGTGCGGTATCCCTCACCCGACGATGTGCCGGGGCGGCCTACCATCCGGGGATGAACCAACGGCGGTCAAGTGAGTCCGGTTTCGAGATCAACAGTGTCTACACGGAAGCCGACCTTCCGGAGGACCTGGACTCCCGGCTCGGCGGCCCCGGCGAGTTCCCGTACACCCGGGGTGTCTACCCCACGATGTACACCTCCCGCCCGTGGACCATGCGCCAGTACGCCGGCTTCGGCACCGCCACCGAGTCCAACGCGCGCTACCACCAGCTCCTACGGGCCGGCACGATGGGCCTCTCGGTCGCGTTCGACCTGCCGACCCAGATGGGCTACGACTCCGACGACTCGATCGCGCACGGCGAGGTCGGCAAGGTGGGCGTGGCGATCGACTCCATCGAGGACATGCGGCTGCTCTTCGCCGACATCCCACTGGACAAGGTGTCCACCTCGATGACCATCAACGCGCCCGGCTCGGTGCTGCTGCTGCTCTACCAACTCGTCGCCGAGGAGAACGGGGTGCCGGGCGCGGCGCTCAACGGGACCATCCAGAACGACATCCTCAAGGAGTACATCGCCCGGGGGACGTACATCTTCCCGCCGAAGCCGTCGCTGCGCCTGGTCGCCGACACCTTCGCGTACTGCCGCAAGGAGGTGCCGAAGTGGAACACCATCTCCATCTCCGGCTACCACATGGCGGAGGCCGGGGCGACGCCCGCTCAGGAGATCGCGTTCACCCTGGCCAACGGCGTGGAGTACGTACGTGCGGCACTTGCCGCCGGGCTGGCCGTCGACGACTTCGCGCCCCGGCTGTCGTTCTTCTTCGTGGCCCGCACCACCCTGCTGGAGGAGGTGGCGAAGTTCCGCGCCGCCCGGCGGATCTGGGCCCGGCTGATGCGGGACGACTTCGGTGCCAAGGATCCGAAGTCGATGATGCTGCGGTTCCACACCCAGACCGCCGGCGTGCAGCTCACCGCCCAGCAGCCGGAGGTGAACCTGGTCCGGGTGGCGGTGCAGGGGTTGGGCGCGGTGCTTGGCGGCACCCAGTCGCTGCACACCAACAGCTTCGACGAGGCGATCGCGCTGCCCACCGAGAAGGCGGCCCGGCTCGCGCTGCGTACCCAGCAGGTGCTGGCCTACGAGACGGACCTGACCGCCACCGTCGACCCGTTCGCCGGCTCGTACGTGGTGGAGGCGATGACCGCCGAGATCGAGGCCGCAGCCGTCGAGTTGATGGAGCGGGTGGCCGACCACGGTTCGGCGGTGGACGCGATCGAGGCCGGGTTCCAGAAGCGGGAGATCGAGCAGTCCGCGTACCGGATCGCCCAGGAGATCGACTCGGGCGAGCGGGTGGTGGTCGGTCTCAACCGGTTCACCGTGGACGAGGAGGAGCCGTACGAGCCGCTGCGGGTCGACCCGTCGATCGAGGCGGCCCAGGCCGACAGGTTGGCCCGGCTGCGTTCCGAGCGGGACGCCGACGCGGTGGCGCGGGCGCTCGCCGATCTCCGGACCGCCGCCGAGGGCACGGACAACGTGCTGTACCCGATGAAGGAGGCGCTGCGGGCCCGGGCGACCGTCGGTGAGGTCTGCGGGACGCTGCGCGAGGTGTGGGGGCTCTACCGACCCACCGACCGCTTCTGAGCGCGGGGCCGCCGCTGCGCCTCGGGTGTGCGGTGTGTCCGACGGGTCGAGCGGGTATCCGGTCGGTTGAGGCCGGGACGCACACCGTGTGCGCCCGGGCTGTGTGGGTGCGTGTGAGCGTCCTTATCCGGCTCGTTGCGGAGTGTGGTCGGCTAATTGTCGGAGTGTCAGTTCATCACCCCGACTAATGCGACAATTTGGCAACGAGTCTCCGACTGATGCCGGGATTCGCGACCACCGCGATCGGTCACGCGTTGTAGGAGGTGAGGGGCTGATGACGGCGTTCGACCGTGATCTACCTGCTGTCCCCCGCCTCGACGAGCGCTCCCAGCAGGGCATACGTGACTCTGTGCGGTCCGATCACTACCGTAACGAGGTTGCGCAGCGTCACCGTCGGAGGTCTAGGCTGTCTGCTGTCCCCGATGATCCATCCATTCCTAGTGATCGAGAATTCGACGTGACGAGTGCGTTGACGCTGCCCACTGGTGGCCTGCTGGCGTCGTCCTGGCCGGAGACGCCACCCGGATCCGAGCCCCTGCCCCGTGAGCTGGACCACCTCCTCGCGCTCCGGGCACCGGGGCTCATCGCTACGCGCCGTCACCTCCACTCGCACCCCGAGCTCTCCGGCACCGAGTTCGAGACGGCCGCGCTGATCGCCCGTGAGCTGTCGCTGGCCGGGCTGAACCCGCGTCTGCTGCCCAAGGGCAACGGCGTGATCTGCGACGTCAACGGCAGGCCGGACGGCCCGGTGGTGGCGCTGCGCGCCGACATCGACGCGCTGCCGCTCGACGACCCGAAGGACGTCCCGTACCGGTCGACCGTGGAGGGCGTCTGCCACGCCTGCGGGCACGACGTGCACACCACGATCCTGCTCGGCGTCGGCATGCTGCTGGCCCAGCTCGCCGACCTCGGCGAGTTGGACGGCCGGGTCCGGCTGATCTTCCAGCCGGCCGAGGAGATCCTGCCCTGCGGTTCGCTCGAGGTCATCGAGGCCGGCGGCCTGGACGACGTGGTGCAGATCTTCGCGCTGCACTGCGACCCGAACCTGCCGGTGGGCCAGGTCGGCCTGCGGGTCGGCCCGATCACCGCGGCCGCCGACAACGTGACCGTCCGACTCTCCGGCCCGGGCGGGCACACCGCCCGCCCGCACCTGACCGTCGACATGGTCGACGCGCTCGGTCGGCTGATCACCGAGGTGCCCGCCCTGGTCAGCCGCCGGGTGCCGGCCAACAGTGGCCTGCTGCTGGTCTTCGGCCACGCGTCGGCCGGCACCCGCTACAACGTCATCCCGTCCGAGGCGAGCGCCTCCGGCACCCTCCGGGTGATGGACCGCGACACCTGGGAGCAGGCGCCGAAGATCGTCGCTCAGGTGGTGCGGGACGTGATCGCACCGACCGGCGCGACTGTCGACCTGGAGTACCTGCGCGGCCGGCCGCCGGTGAGCAACGACGCCCGCGCCATCCAGGTGCTGACCGCCGCCACCGCCGCCGCGCTCGGCCCGGACGGGGTCGCCGAGACACCGCAGAGCATGGGCGGCGAGGACTTCTCCTGGTACCTCGAATACGTCCCCGGCGCCCTCGCCCGGCTCGGCGTCGGTCGTTCCGGCCCCAACGTCGACCTGCACCGGGCGAGCTTCGACGTGGACGAGCGGGCCATCCCGGTCGGCGTCCGGGTCATGGTGCAGACCGCGTTGCGGGCACTGGCGGCGGCGCGCTGACCGGCCCGACCAGGGCCGGGGTCTTGCGCCGCCGGCGCAACACCACAAGCAACACCGCCAGCGGTACGCCGAACGCCACCAGCCACGGCAGCAACGCGCCGAGCACCGTGAGCAGCACGGTCATCGAGACGACGAACGCCTTCCAGCCGCCCCTGAGGCCAACCAGGAAGCCGGTCTCGGCCTTCTCCTCGGTGGCTTTCGCCTTCGGACCGGCCAGCGACACGGTGATCGTGGAGAGGGCGGTCAGGTCGGCCAGGCGTCGCTTCTTGGCCTCCAGCGATGCCAGGTCGGCCTCCCGGCGCCCCAACTCGTTCTCCAGCGACACCAGGTCGGTGATCGAGGTGGCTCGGGCCAGCAACCGGCGGGCGCTCTCCACCCGGGCCCGCTGACTGGTGATCCGGGCCTCCAGGTCGACGGTCTCCTCGGTGACGTCCTGAGTGTTGATCTCACGGCTCTGCTGCCGACCGAGCTTCGTGATCTCCTCCACCACGCCGGCGAACTCCGCTGCCGGGACGCGCAGCTCCAACTCGGCCACCGCGTCGTCGTCGGCGCTGTGCCGCTGGTCCCCGCCGACGAAGCCACCGGCCCGAGTGGTCACGGCGGCAGCCTCGCGGGCGGCCGCGTCCACATCGTCCACCTGCACCCGCATCGTTCCGGTGTAGATGATCGCCCGCTGGTCGACCCGCAGGTCCGGTGCGCCGGCACCGGTGCCCTCCGGTGCGTTCGCGGCGGCGTCCCGGCCCGCACCACCGTTGGCCGCCGGCGCCTCGGCCGCCGAGCCGGCGGTGTCCTTCGCTCCGCTGTCGCCGGCACCGCATCCGGTCAGCGCCAGCGCCGCCGCAACTGTCGTCGCCGCCAGCAGCGCACCGCGGCGTCGTCCCACCTGTCCGTCCATCCCCGCTCCCATCGTCGTCAACCGGTGTGGCGATAGCTCGGACGCGACGCGCACACCGGCTGGTTCCGGCAGACTGCGCTGAGGACGTCACGATTCGATAATCGAGGAGTCACGATGCGGCTCACCAAGTACGCCCACTCCTGCCTCCGGGTGGAACACGACGGGGGAGTGCTCGTCGTCGACCCCGGGGTGTTCAGCGATGCCGCGGCGGCACTTGACGGTGCGGACGCGGTGCTGGTCACCCACGAACACCCCGACCACCTCGACGTGGCGGCGGTGCGCCTGCAGCTCGACCGGCAGCCGTTGACGATCCACGGGCCCGCCTCGCTCGCCGGGCCCCTGGGCGACGCGGCCGACGTGCTGCGCCCGGTCGACGTCGGCGAGTCGTTCACCGCAGCCGGGGTGGCCGTGCGCGCGTACGGGGGGCGGCACGCCGTGATCCACCCCGACATCCCGGTCGTCGACAACCTCGGTTACCTGATCAACGACGTGGTCTACCACCCCGGCGACTCCCTGGTGGTGCCGGACGAGACACCCGTCGACACGCTCTTCGCTCCGGTCCATGCCCCCTGGTCGAAGTTCTCCGAGGTGGTCGACTTCATCCGCGCGGTCGCACCGCGGCGCGCGTACGCCCTGCACGACGCGTTGCTCAACGACAACGGGTTGGGTGTGCTCGACCGGCAGTACACCGCGCTGTCGCGCACCGAGTACCAGCGGCTGGAGCCCGGTAGCCGGGTGGACGTCTGACCCGATGCCGGGCCTCTCCGCGGAGCTGGTGCAGCAGCTCTACCGCACCCCACCGGACCGGTTCGTGGCCGCCCGGGACGCCGCTGTGGCCGAGGCCCGCCGGGCCGGTGACCCGACCACCGCCCGGCAACTGGCCCGGTTGCGTCGCCCGACGGTGGCCGCCTGGTTGGTGAACCTGCTCGCCATCCGACGTCCGGAGCTGGTCGCCGATCTGGTGCAGCTCGCCGATGCCCTGCGCTCCGCCCAGCGGGAGCTGCGTGGGCCCCGGCTGCGGGAGCTGTCCGCGCAGCGCCGGGCGGTGGTGGGTGCGCTGGTCGCCGAGGTCCGCAAGCTCGCCGCAGCCGAGCCGGACGCGCCACCGGCGAGCCGGCTGCCGCTGGCCGAGGTCGAGGCGACGTTGAACGCGGCGTTCTCCGACACGGAGGTAGCCGAACAGGTGCGGGCGGGCCGCCTGTTGCGGGCGGCAAGCTACGCCGGCTTCGGTGAGGTGCCCAGGCCGCAACTGCGGTTGGTCACCGACGATGACGAGGAGCACGGGGAGGAACGCCAAGCCCGTCGACCCGGCGCGCAGCGGGGCCGTCCCGAGGCGGCACCTCGCACGGGCCGGGCGACCGAACGCGCCGAGGAACGGGCCGCCGAACGTGCTGAGCAGGCCGAACGGGCTGCGCAACGGGCGGCCCGAGCCGAGTGGGCCCGGCGGCGCCGCGCCCTGGACCGGGAGCTGGCGAAGGCCCAGGCCGACCAGGAGCGGGCCGAGGCGGAGTTGACCGAGGCGACCGGGCAGGAGCGCGACGGCGCGGCCGTACTCGATGGTCTTGAGGCCGAGCTGGCCGAGTTGGAGCGACGGCGCGCGGTCGCCGAGCAGGATCTCAGCCGGGCCAAGCTCGCTCGGCGTGCCGCCGAGCGGGCGGTCATCGTGGCCCGGCGGCGTGCCGGCGAGGTCGAGGCGGCGGTCGAGGCACTGGCAGCCGAAGAGGGGGATGCGGACGCGGGCGTCGGCGCGGCAGACTGACCATCGATGGACGACGACGAGTGTGCGGACCGTACACGGCGAGTGGCGCCGGGCCGGCTCGTGGTCGTGCGCGGCGGGCCGACTCACCCGAGCGGCGCAGCGCGGTGACTCCGGAGCAGGTCGCCGCGGCAAGCAAGCCCGTCGTGCTCGACCTGGGCGACGCCTTCAGCCGGGACCCGACCACGTTGCGCCGAGCCCGACTGCTCGGCATCTCCGGCTGGGCGTTCTACATCAGCGGCCGGGCCGGGGCCCTCGGCGACGTGCGCGCCGAGACGGTCGCCGCCGCCCTCGGCTTCATCGCCCCGGACGCGGTCGCCGACGGGTGGGACGCCGCCGCGCGGGTGGTCCCGCCGATCGAGGTGGCGGCGGCGAGCCTCGCCGAGTGTTGCCGGTGGGGTGCGCAGCAGCTCGGCCCCCTACCCGACACCGAGCGTCTGTCGGTGCTCGTCGAGCGGGCCGTGGTGGCGGCCGAGGCCAGCGGGATGCCGCTCTTCGCCGCGTGGCGGGCCATGCCCCTGCCGGATCTCTCGGCGGGGGCCCGTAGCGCCGCCGGGCTGCGGCTGCTCCGGGAACACTTCACCGGCGCCTACCTCCTGGCGGTACGCGCCGCCGGGATGAGCCCGCTGGAGGCCGTGCTGGCCGGGCCGGAGGGCGAGGCCGGGGCGGTCGCCTGTGGCTGGCCGCCGCCGTACCCGCCGATCGGGCCGCTGGTGCGTCGCCGACTCTGGGCGGAGGCGGTGACCAACCGGCTGGCCGCGCCGGCGTTCACGGCCCTCGGCCCGGCCGACGGCGCGGAGTTGGTGGAGGTGCTGCACCGCACCCGGGCCGGCCTGGCCTGACTCCGTAGGCCGAAAAATGGGCGGCGCCCGGGCGGGCCCGGACGACACGGTTGTCGGCTGGGCGACGGTGGACAACCCGACCGGGGAGGGCCGGGAGTTCGTGGAGGTCTACGTCGACCCGGTACGGGCCGCCACCGTCCGCGCGCCGTCGCTGGTCCGCCAACTGGACCGGGTCGCCGAGCGCGCCGGCGAGCGCGGGCTGCCGTCGCTCACCGTCCGCTGCGCGGTCTTCGCCCCGGAACGTGACTGGGAACACTCCCTGCGTGAGCTTCGGTTCGCCCTGGTCGAGCGGTACGTCCGGATGAGCCGGACGGGGTGCCGGTCGGCGCGTTGCACTCCTCGGACCAGGCGCTCGACCAGCAGTCGGGCTGGGTGAAGACACTGTCGGTGCGGTCCGCGTACCGTCGCCGGGGTGTGGGTGCGGCGTTGCTGCGCCGCGCCTTCGCCCGCTACGCCGAGAAGGGGCGGCGGTCGGTCGGCCTGGGCGTCGACCTCACCAACCCGACCGCCCCGCTGTCGCTCTACCGCTCGGTGGGATTGCGGGAGACCCGGTGGACCGACATGTACGAACGTGCCGTTCCAGCGGCCGGTGTGTGATTGCCGACCCTGGTGCGGCCCGACCGGCGCTCCGCTCGACAGCGGTAGCACACTGAAGGGGTGCGATACGCGCTGCTACGCCGACGCGGTGCCGGTGGGGCGGGCCCGCAGCTCGGTGACGTAGTCGTCCGGGGCGCCCGCCTTCTCGGCGGCGTTCGCGATCTCCGACAGGTACCACGAGGTCGGCAGGCCACCCTCGTACCCGTTGAAGACGTAGATCCACGCGGTCACGTCGCCGTCGAGGGTGGAGACCCGCACGTGCAGCTTGCGGTACGTGCCGGCGGTCACCCCCTCGATCTCGTCGAGCTGACCCGCGTCGTACGGGTGGATGTCGTAGAGCGCCACGAAGACCCGGTCGCCGGGCGACTCGACGAGGGTGCTCACCGCACCCTCCCAGCCGATCACGTCGGCCCCGGCGAAGGTCAGCCGCCAGCCCTCCAGCCAGCCGGTGCCCACCATCGGCGAATGCGGACAGTAGGCGCGCATCCGGGCGGGATCGAGATTTGAGCCGTAGGCGGCGTGATGACGCACGGCGATGACGATAGCCCGGCCGACGGGTGGGGGAGAATACGACAGTGCGTGTCGAATGCGCTGGGGAGAAGAAAGTCACCGTGAGCATCAACGAAGGGCGAACGCTGTGAGCCGGATCGTGATCATCGGCGGGGGGCCGGCCGGGTACGAGGCGGCACTTGTCGCCGCCCAGCTCGACGCCGATGTCACAGTGGTCGAGGCGGACGGCGCGGGCGGCGCCTGCGTCCTCTCCGACTGCGTACCGTCGAAGACCTTCATCGCCAGCTCAGGGGTGGTCACCGGCTACCGCGACACCGAGGAGTTCGGAGTCCACTCGGACGGCCTCGAGGCGGTCACCGTCGACGCGCGGGCGGTGCACGAGCGGGTCAAGCGGCTGGCCCTGGCGCAGTCCGCGGACATCCACGCCAAGCTGCTCAAGGCGGGGGTCACCTTCGTGGCCGGCACCGCCCGGCTCGGTGAGGACTCCCTCGGGCACACCCACCGGGTCGTCGTGACCCCCGCCGACGGTGCGGAGGAATACTCGATCGACGCGTCCACCGTGCTGGTGGCCACCGGCTCGACGCCTCGCCAGCTGCCCACCGCCGTACCTGACGGTGAGCGCATCCTGACCTGGCGACAGGTGTACGACCTGCCGGAGCTGCCCGAGCACCTGATCGTTGTCGGGTCCGGCGTGACCGGCGCCGAGTTCGCCAGCGCGTACCTGGCGATGGGGGTCGAGGTGACCCTGGTCTCCAGCCGGGACCGGGTGATGCCGCACGAGGACGCCGACGCCGCGTCCGCCATCGAGCGGGTGTTCCGCAACCGGGGCATGGAGATCCTCAACAACTCCCGGGCCGACGCGGTCCGGCGTACCGCCGACGGTGTCGAGGTGGAGCTCTCCGACGGCCGTAAGGTGACCGGCTCACACGCGTTGATCACCGTCGGTTCGATCCCGAACACGGCCAACCTGGGCCTGGCCGAGTACGGGGTGGAGCTGGGTCGGGGCGGCTACGTGACGGTCGACCGGGCTTCCCGGACCAACGTGCCGGGCATCTACGCCGCCGGGGACTGCACGGGCGTCCTGCTGCTGGCGAGCGTCGCCGCCATGCAGGGCCGGATCGCGATGTGGCACGCGCTCGGCGAGGCGGTCCGCCCGCTGCGGCTGCGTACCGTCGCGGCGAACGTCTTCACCGACCCGGAGTTGGCCACGGTGGGTGTCTCGCAGGACGAGGTGGACGCGGGCAAGGTGCCGGCCCGGCAGGTGATGCTGCCGTTGTCGGGCAACGCTCGGGCGAAGATGGACGACCTAGCGGACGGTTTCGTGAAGCTCTTCTGCCGCCCCGCGAGCGGTCAGGTGATCGGTGGTGTGGTGGTCGCTCCGAAGGCCAGCGAGCTGATCCTGCCGATCACCATGGCGGTGGAGAACAACCTGACGGTCAACGAGCTGGCCCAGACCATCACCATCTACCCGAGCCTCTCCGGCTCGATCACCGAGGCGGCCCGCCAGCTCATGCTGCACGAGTTGGAGTGACCCGACCCTTCTCGTCGATCATGGACTTGTGGTGGCCGTTTCACGCGGCCACACCCCCTTTGTGAGGCACCACAACTCCATGATCGACGCGTACGGGCCGGGTCAGGGTTGTCGCCACCGTCACCAGGACCGCCACCTCGGCGAGGATCAGGAGGCGTTCGGCCAGGCCGATGAGCATCCGGTCCCCGGGGTAGGCGGACCAGATCATCGCCGCCGCCAGGGTCAGGCTCAGCAGGACCAGGGCGCGTAGCGTCCGGGCGGCGGGCGTCAGGTCGGGTCGGCGGGCGAGCAGCCAACCGGCCACCGGCAACGCCAGAAAGGCGACCACCGACGCGTACCGGTGCAGGTAGGCGGCGGTGGTCATGGCGGTGCCCGGCTCGTTCGTCGGGACCACGGCGGCCAGCAGCAGCCCACCCACCCATGCGCCGAGCAGCAGCTCGGCCGTTCGCCCGGAGCGCGGCCGGGGTGGGCCGACGTGGCGCAACGCGTGCAGCAACGCCACCGAGGAGAGCGCCAGCACCACCATGGCGACGTCGATGACGCCGCCCCGGTCGGAGACCGCGAAGTCGCTGATGGTCAACGCCCACGGGTTGAGGTCGTCGTTGACTTCGAGGTGGCCGATCACGGTGAGCAGCGCCGCCAGGGCGATCCCGCCCAGGGCCAGCAGGCCGGTGTTCCGGGTTCCAGGCATGCCTCAGCCTGCCGCCGTGAACACCCCAGCCGAATCCGGGACAGCCACCGAAATCGGCCCCCGGGACCACCCCTAGAGGCCCCGGTAGGTGCTGCCAATATAAGTGCAGCTCACACCCGCAGGCCTGGCGACACTCAGTCGATGGGGACGTCGACCGCGGCTACTGCGGCGGCGGCGCGGGCGTGGCGGGCGCTCACCACGGTCATCGCCCATCCGGCTGCGGCGAAGCCGGCCGCCGCGGCGGTGGCGATGATGGCCAGCCGCCAGGCCGACTCGGTCAGCGCGGTGCCGCCCAGGTGCCCGACCAGCGCGCCGTAGGTCGCCCAGCCCAGCGCGGCGATGGCCTCGTAGAGCACGAACAGGCGGTACGGGTAGCGGCTGCGCCCGGCCGAGAAGCAGGCGGCCATCCGCCCGCCCGGCACGAACCGGCAGAGCAGGATGACGAGCGGCCCGGGTTGTCGCAGCCCCTGGGTCACCCGGCTGGCCATCCGGCGAGCGCGGCTCAGCTCGGCGTGCCGGGGTTGCCGGCGGTCCGGTGCGCTGCGCCCCAGCAGGTAGCAGACCAGATCACCGGCGAAGACGCCGAGCGCGCCCACGGCGATCGTGACCGGCAGGCTGAGCCCGCCGTAAACGGTGAGCGCACCGCTGGTGATCATGACGATCTGGGTGGGAATCACCGGCACGAAGGCGTCCGCGATCAGCAGCGCGAGCAGCACCAGGTACGCCCACGTCGGCGACGCGACGTCAGTCAGAAGTTCGGGCACGCCTGCCACCTCGCCGGATGCGGCCGATTGGGTGTCTTGAGCCTGACGTCGTGTCCGGCGTCACGGTGGACGGCCCTGGCCCGTCGTGACCGTCGACACGACTGGGCCACCCGGTTACAACGAGGCTGTTCGCTGCCGGGTGACGGGTTGGGAGGCTGGCCCGTCGGCCCCGGGCGGGCGGCAGAACGGCGTTCGTCGGCGTACCGTTGTCGGCGCGGCCACGCCCGTCGGGTCCCCCGTTCCTGACGATTCGGCCGCCAGGGCCGCCGGCGGGTCCCGCGCCGGCGGCCCACCCCTCCGCCGCAAATCCAGGTGCGTCCCCGCTCGGCGCGGGGCTACTGTCGCCGTATGCGCAGCGCGGTAATGATGACCACGACGCCGGGTGTCCCCGGCGCGCCGCTCTGACGTAACCACCGTCGACCAGGCCCCGGGGCGATCCGCCCCCGAGGGCAGTGCGCCGTTCGGAGCCCAGGTCGCCTCCGGGTCGTACCCGATCCAGGAGCCCGACATGATCGACCACCGTAGGCTCGGCCGTGAGCTGGACCTCTTCATCTCCGACCCGCTGGCCGGTGCCGGCCTGCCGATCTGGCTGCCGGCCGGCGCCGCTGCCCGGCACGCCGTCGAGGAGTACGTCCGGGAGTTGGAGCGCCGCTCCGGCCACCAGCACGTCTACTCGCCGCCGCTTGGTAAGCGGGAACTCTTCGAACTCTCCGGCCATCTCGGCTACTTCGCCGACGACATGTTCCCGCCGATGCGGCTGAGCGCCGACGACGAGTTCGTGCTCCGGCCGGCGCTCTGCCCGCACCACGCGTTGGTCTTCCGGGCGCGGGGGCGTTCCTACCGGGAGTTGCCGTTGCGGATCGCGGAGCTGGGCGGGATGTACCGCTCGGAGCGTTCCGGAGTGCTCGGCGGGCTGTCCCGGGTCCGTGCCATCTCGCTCAACGACGCGCACACCTTCTGCGCCCCCGAGCAGGTCGGCGCGGAGGTCGCCGAGATCCTGGGGCTGATCCGGGAGGCGCACGCCGCGCTCGGTGTCCGGCCGGCGGGGTTCCGGCTGTCGCTGCGCGGGCCGGACGAGAAGTACGTCGGTGACGACGCCCAGTGGGCCCGTGCGGAGGACCTGCTCCGCGCCGCGCTGGCCGGGGTGGAGTACGTCGAGGCGCCGGGGGAGGCCGCGTTCTACGGTCCGAAGATCGATATCCAGATCGTCGACGCGGTCGGCCGGGAGTCGACCATCTCCACCATCCAGCTGGACTTCGACAAGCCGGAGCGGTTCGACCTGTCGTACACCGACTCGGACGGCAGCCGGCGTCGGCCGGTCATGGTGCACCGCAGCCTGGTCGGCAGCATGGAGCGGCTGTTCGCGTACCTCATCGAGGTGCACGAGGGTGCGTTCCCGGCCTGGTACGCGCCCGTTCAGCTGGTGCTGCTGCCGGTCGACGACGGGCAGGCCGACGCGGCGGCCGAGCTGGCCCGGCGGGCCGTCGACGCCGGCCTGCGGGTCGAGGTCGACGCCGCCGGCTCGCTCGGCGCCCGGGTCCGGGACGCGGCTCGGCGCCGCGTCCCGTACCTCGGGGTGTTGGGTGCCCGGGAGGTGGCCGACCGGCACCTCGCGCTGCGCCTGCGCGGCGGACGTGCCCTGGCCCCGATGCCGGCCGACGCCGCGCTCGCCCTGATCGGCGGGCAGGTCGCGGCCCGCTCGGCGGATCTGCTCCCCCCGGACTGACACGTCAGACCGACGCCGGTTGGGCGGCGGTGGCCGGCTCCTCGTCGACCACCGCCCCGGTGAACTGTGATCGGTAGAGCCGGTGGTACGCGCCCTGGGCGGCGAGCAACTGCTCGTGGGTGCCCTGCTCGACGATCCGACCGTTCTCCATCATGAGGATCAGGTCGGCGTCGCGGATGGTGGAGAGCCGGTGCGCGATGACGAAGCTGGTCCGGTCCGAGCGAAGCGCGGCCATCGCCCGTTGCAGCAGCACCTCGGTGCGGGTGTCCACCGAGCTGGTGGCCTCGTCGAGGATCAGCAGCGACGGCTCGGCGAGGAACGCCCGCGCGATGGTGATGAGCTGCTTCTCGCCGGCGCTGACGTTGCTGCCCTCCTCGTCGATGACCGTGTCGTAGCCGTCCGGCAGGCTGCGCACGAACCGGTCCACGAAGGTGGCCCGGGCCGCGGCGAGGATCTCCTCCTCGGTCGCGTCCGGCCGCCCGTAGGCGATGTTGTCGCGGATGGTGCCGCCGAACAGCCAGGTGTCCTGGAGCACCATGCCGATCCGGCCGCGCAGGTCGTCGCGGCGCATCGTGGTGATGTCCACCCCGTCGAGAGTGATCCGGCCGGCGTCCAGCTCGTAGAACCGCATCACGAGGTTGACCAGCGTGGTCTTGCCGGCGCCGGTCGGGCCGACGATCGCAACGGTGTGCCCCGGCTCGGCGACGAGCGACAGGTCGTCGATCAGCGGCTTGTCCGGCTCGTAGCGGAACGAGACGTGCTCGAACTGGACCCGACCGTGCGGGTCGGTGACCCGGGCCGGCTCGACCGGGTCGGGGGTCTGCTCGTCCGCGTCGAGCACCGCGAAGACCCGCTCGGCCGACGCCACCCCGGACTGGAGCAGGTTGGCCATCGAGGCGAGTTGGGTCAGCGGCTGGGTGAACTGGCGGGAGTACTGGATGAACGCCTGCACGTCGCCGAGGCTCATCGTGCCGGAGGCGACCCGCAGCCCGCCGACCACGGCGATCGCCACGTAGCTCAGGTTTCCGATGAACATCATCGACGGCATGATGATCCCGGAGATGAACTGCGCGCCGAAGCTGGCCCGGAACAACTCCTCGTTCTTCGCGTGGAACGCGGCCTCCACCTCACGCTGCCGGCCGAAGACCTTCACCAGCTCGTGACCGGTGTACGCCTCCTCGATCTGACCGTTCAGCTCACCGGTGTGGGTCCACTGTGCGATGAACTGCTTCTGCGAGCGCTTGGCGATGCGCTGGGTGACGAGCACCGACAGCGGCACCGCGACCAGAGCCACGAGCGCCAGCACCGGCGAGATCCAGAACATCACGGCCAGCACGCCGACGACGGTCAGCAGCGAGGTGAGCAGCTGACTGAGGGTCTGTTGCAGGGTCGTGGAGATGTTGTCGATGTCGTTGGTGACCCGGCTCAGCAGCTCACCGCGCGGCTGCCGGTCGAAGTAGGGCAGCGGCAGCCGGTTGAGCTTCTCCTCCACCTCGGCACGCAGCCGCAGCACGGTGCGCTGGACCACCCCGTTGAGCAGCCACCCCTGCCACCAGGACAGCAGGCTCGCCGCCACGTAGAGCCCGAGCGCCAGCAGCAGCACCCGACCCAGGGCGCCGAAGTCGATGCCCATCCCGGGCACCACGTCCATCCGGGCCAGCATGTCGGCGAAACTGTCGTTGCCGCTGGCCCGGGCCGCCGCGACGGCCTGCTCGGTGCTGGTGCCCGGCTCCAACTGCCGGCCGATCACCCCGTTGAAGATCAGGTCGGTGGCGTGGCCGAGGATCTTCGGCCCGGCCACGCTGAAACCGACGCTCACCACGGCGAGGGTGATGATCGCCGCCAGGTGCAGCCGGTGCTGGCGCAGCCGGCCGAGCAACCGCCGGGCCGACGGCCCGAAGTTCATCGACTTCTCGGCGGGCATCCCGGCGCTCATCCACCCCGGACCACCACCCGGGCGACCCGGCGGCAGCCGCTTCGGCGTCCGTGCGTCGCCGCCGGGCTGCTGCGCGGCCTCGCCGCCGGGCTGTTGCGCGGCCTCGCCGCCGGGTGTCCGACCGTCGCCGGCCGGCTTCTGACTGGGTACGGCCGCGGTGCGCGGCTCGTCGTGCTCGCTCATGCCGCCACCTCCGCCGTCTGCTGCGAGGCGACGATCTCGGCGTACGTCGGGCAGCTCTCCACCAACTCCGCGTGCCGTCCCACCCCGACGACCCCTCCGTTCTCCAGGACGATGATCTGGTCGGCGTCGATGATCGTGGAGACCCGCTGGGCCACGATCACCACCGCCGCCTGCGCGGTGACCGGCCGCAGGGCCGCTCGCAGCCGCGCGTCGGTGCCGAGGTCGAGCGCGGAGAACGAGTCGTCGAACAGGTAGATCTCCGGCTGCCGGACCAGGGCCCGGGCGATGGCCAGGCGCTGTCGCTGCCCACCGGAGACGGTGGTGCCGCCCTGCGCGATCGGGGCGTCCAGCCCGCCGGGCATCTGGGCCACGAAGTCCCGGGCCTGGGCGATCTCCAGCGCCGTCCACAGCTCCTCGTCGGTGGCGTCCGGGTTGCCGTAGCGCAGGTTGCTCGCGACCGTCCCGGTGAACAGGTACGGCCGCTGTGGCACCAGACCGATCCGCCGCCACAGCTCGTCAGGCGCCAACTCCCGCACGTCCACCCCGTCGACGAGCACCGCGCCGGCGCTGACGTCGACAAGCCGCGGAATCAGCGACAGCAGGGTCGTCTTACCCGCGCCGGTGCTGCCGATGATCGCTGTGGTGGTGCCCGGTGTCGCCCGGAAGGAGATGTCGCGCAGCACCGGCTCCACCGCGCCCGGGTACTGGAAACGCACCCCGCGCAGCTCCAACTCGGCGCGGCTGGGCAGCTCGGTGACGGGCGCGCTGGCCGGAACCACCGAGGAGTCGGTGTCCAGCACCTCCACGATCCGCTCCGCGCACACCGCAGCCCGGGGGACCATCATCAGCATGAAGGTGGCCATCATGACCGCCATCAGGATCTGCATCAGGTAGGCCAGGAAGGCAGTCAACGCGCCGATCTCGATCGCGTTGGCGTCCACCCGCTGCGCGCCGAACCAGAGCACCGCCACGCTGGAGACGTTCAGCACCAGCATGACCACCGGGAAGATCAGTGCCAGCAGCCGGCCGGTACGCAGCGCGGTGGCGGTCAGGTCGGCGTTGGCGACACCGAAACGGTCCGTCTCGTACGGCTCACGGACGAACGCGCGGACCACCCGGATGCCGGTGATCTGCTCCCGCAGCACCCGGTTGACCGTGTCGATGCGGGTCTGCATCAGCCGGAAACCGGGCACCATCCGACGGATGATCGCGCCGAGCGCGATGGCCAGCACCGGCACGCTGACAAGCATCAGCCAGGACAATCCGATGTCCTCGCGCAGCGCCATGAACACGCCACCGACGCTCATGATCGGTGCGGCGACGAGCATCGTGCAGCTCATCAGCACGAGCATCTGCACCTGCTGCACGTCGTTGGTGTTGCGGGTGATCAGCGACGGCGCACCGAACCGGGCCACCTCGCGGGCGGAGAAGCGGTTCACGTGCCCGAACAACTCGGCGCGGACGTCCCGACCGAAGCCCATCGCGACCCGGGCGCCGAGGTAGACGGCGGCGATCGAACAGACGATCTGGATCAGGCTGACCAGCAGCATCCAGCCGCCGGTACGCACGATGTAGTCGGTGTCGCCCCGGGCCACACCCTGGTCGATGATGTCCGCGTTGAGGCTGGGCAGGTAGAGCGAGGCCATGGTGCCCACGAACTGGAGCAGTACCACCGCCAGCAACGGTCTCTGATAGGTGCGCAGTTGGCCGCGCAGGAGTCGGATCAGCACGCCGGGTCCTTCATCTCGGTAGGGCGTCCGGTCATCCGCGGGTCGTCGCCGCTGCCGATGACCTCAAGCAGGAACTCCCGGATCACCTGGGCCTTCACCGGGTCGGCGTCGACCGAGGTGAGGGGCCGTCCGGAGTGCATGAGCGCGCCGAGTGCGGCGACCCGTTCCCGCCCGGCGGGGGTGATGGCGAGCCGGATGCTGCGCCGGTCGTTGTCGTCGCGCTGCCGCTCGACCAGGCCGTCGCGCTCGAGCGTGTCGACGATGCCGGTCAGGGTCGCCGGCCGGACGAACCCCTTCTCGGCGACCGCCCGGTGCGGCAGCTCGCCGTGCCGGGCGAGCGTCATCAGGGTGATCATGCCGGCCTGGGTGAGCCCGTGCTCCTCGGCGAGGTAGCGGTTCCACCGCTGCCCGACCAGGTGCCCGGCCACCACCAGCAGCCGGCCGAGCGGCACGTCCTGAAGGGTCACGAGTTCCACGACTCGTAGATTAGCCCCCTGATAGTAAGGGGCCAAACGAATTACCCGCAGCGCCGCCCACGAGGGCGATCACCGAATCACCCACCCACCACCAAGCGCCCCACCGCGCCCACCGCGCCCGTCTCGCCCACCGCGCCGGTGATCATGAAGTTATTGCCCCGACACGCCGCCGCGCCTGGCAATAACTTCATGATCAACGCGGGTGGGGTGGTGGGGTTACCAGCTGGTGGGGAGGGGCATTCCTTCGGTGAAGCCGGCGGCGCTCTGCACGCCGACGATCGCCCGCTCGTGGAACTGGGTCAGGTTTCGTGCGCCGGCGTAGGTGAAGGCGCTGCGTACCCCGGCGATGATCTCGTCGATCAGGTCCTCGACACCGGGGCGGGCCGGGTCCAGGTGCATCCGGGCCGAGGAGATGCCCTCCTCGAACACCGCCTTGCGGGCCCGGTCGTACGGGCTGTCGTCGGCGGTTCGGGCGCTTACCGCCCGGGCCGAGGCCATCCCGAAGCTCTCCTTGTACCGCCGGCCGTCCGGCTCGGTGTAGAGGTCCCCGGGGGACTCGTAGGTGCCGGCGAACCAGGAGCCGATCATCACGTTCGACGCGCCGGCGGCGAGCGCGAGCGCCACGTCCCGCGGGTGCCGCACCCCGCCGTCGGCCCACACGTGCCGGCCCAGTTGGCGGGCGGCGGCCGCGCAGTCGAGTACGGCGGAGAACTGCGGTCGGCCCACGCCGGTCATCATCCGGGTGGTGCACATCGCGCCAGGGCCGACGCCGACCTTGATGATGTCCGCCCCCGCCTCCACCAGGTCGCGTACGCCCTCGGCGGTGACCACGTTGCCGGCCGCCACCGGCACCCCCGGGTCCAGCTTGCGGACCGCCTGGAGTGCGGAGATCATCCGGGCCTGGTGGCCGTGCGCGGTGTCCACGACAAGCGTGTCCACTCCTGCCTCCAACAGCGCGGCGGCCTTGCCGGTCACGTCCCCGTTGATTCCGACGGCCGCCGCGATCCGGAGTCGACCCCGGTCGTCCACGGCCGGCGTGTAGAGGGTGGCCCGCAGCGCGCCCTGCCGCGTCAACACTCCGACCAGCCGGCCCTCGGCGTCCACCACCGGGGCGAGCCGGCGACGGCCCGCCGAGAGCCTGTCGAACCCGGTACGCGGGTCCGCGTCCGCCGGCACGGTGTGCAGTTCGGTGGACATCACGTGCCGTAGCTGAGCGAACCGGTCCACGCCCGTGGTGTCCGCCTCGGTGACCACACCCATCGGCCGGCCGGCGTCGTCGACCACGATCACCGCACCGTGCGAGCGCTTGGGCAGCAGGTGGATGGCGTCGCCGACGGTCTCGGTGGGGCCCAGCGTGATCGGCGTGTCGTAGACCAGATGACGCTGTTTGACCCAGGCGACGACGTTCGCCACCACCTCGATCGGAATGTCCTGCGGGATCACCGTGATGGCGCCCCGCCGGGCGACCGTCTCCGCCATCCGCCGCCCGGCGACCGCGGTCATGTTCGACACCACCAGGGGAATGGTGGTGCCGGTGCCGTCGCTGGTGGACAGGTCGACGTCGAGCCGGGAGCCCAGGTCGGAGCGGGCCGGCGCCATGAAGACGTCGGTATAGGTCAGGTCGTGCGCGGGAACCGCGCCGTGAAGGAAGCGCACCGGGCAATCATTCCCGCTCCCGGCCGGTTCCACCGCCGGTGGTCGCGGAAAACACTCACCTCGCCGCGCGGGTCCTGGTCCCGGCGGCGTCGTCGGTGCCCGCCGGGGCGACCCGTCGAAACCAGCAGGAGCGGCAGGTCGAGCCCCGCCAGCGCGACCCGGTCGGCCCAGCAGGAGCGGTAGGTCGAGCCCTGCCAGCGCGGCCCGGTCAGCCCAGCAGGAGCGCCACGGCGAGCCCGGCCATCACGACGGCGATGACCGCGTCCAGCACCCGCCAGGCGGCGGCACGGGCGAGCAGCGGCGCGAGGCGTTGCGCGCCGACGCCGAGCGCGGTGAACCAGACCGCACTGGCCAGGACGGCGCCGGCGCCGAACACCCACCGGTGTGGGTGTTGTTGTGCCACCCCGCCGAGGAGCAGCACGGTGTCCAGGTAGACGTGCGGGTTCAGGTAGGTGAAGGCGGCGCAGGCGAGCAGGGTCGTCCCCAGCGTGGCCGGCGGCCGGTCGGTCGGCACCAGGGCGCCGGGGCGCAGGGCGCGGCGGGCCGCGAGCCCCGCGTAGCAGAGCAGGAACGCCGCGCCGCCCCAGCGGATCGCCGTCAGCAGGCCCGGTCGGTCGGCCACAAGCGAGCCGACCCCGGCCACCCCCGCCATGATCAGCAGCGCGTCCGACGCGGCGCAGGTGAGCACCACGGGTACGACGTGCTCGCGGCGCAGACCCTGACGCAGGACGAAGGCGTTCTGGGCGCCGATGGCGACGATGAGAGCGATGGAGATCGAGAAGCCGGCGACGGCGGAGGTGAGCACGCCCTCGACGCTAGGGTCGCCCACAGTCACCAGTCCAACTAAAGATTCTGACGTAACTTAAGCTCAGCTTATGGATGGCCTCGACTCGGCACAGCTGCGGACGCTCGCGGCGGTGGTGGCGGAGGGCAGCTTCGACGCCGCGGCTCGGCTGCTGCACGTCACGCCGTCGGCGGTGAGCCAACGGATCAAGGCGCTGGAGGAGACCGTCGGCCAGGTGCTGGTCCGCCGCGCGCGACCGTGCGTGGCGACCGACGCCGGCCGCCCGCTGCTGCGCCTCGCCGGCCAGCTCACGCTGCTCGAACGGGAGGCGCTCGCCGATGCCCGCGGCCCGCTGGCCGGCGGCGGCCGGACCCGGGTCGCCGTGGTGGTCAACGCCGACTCACTTGCCACCTGGTTCCCCGCCGCGCTGGCCCGGTTGCCGCAGCGGGCCGGGCTCTCGTTCGACCTGCGGCAGGACGACCAGGACCACACCGCCGAGCTGCTCCGCGACGGCTCGGTGACGGCGGCGGTCACCGCACAGCGGGAGGCCGTGCAGGGCTGCCGGGTGCTGCGGCTCGGAGCCATGCGCTACCACGCGTTGGCGACGCCGGAATTCGCGGCGTCGCACTTCGCCGGCGGATTCACCACCGCGGCGCTGGTGAGCGCGCCGCTGATCCTCTTCGACCGGAAGGACCGGGTGCAACACCGCTTCATCCGGTCGGAGGCCGGGCGGCCGCTGGATCCACCGGTGCACTACGTGCCGTCGGTGCCGGCGATCAGCGAGGCGATTCGATTCGGGTTGGGTTGGAGTCTGGTGCCGGAACAGATCGCCAGGGCCGACCTCACCGCCGGCCGCTGGATCGACCTCGCGCCGGGCCGGCACCTGGACGTCCCGCTGTACTGGCAGCACTGGCGGCTGGAGTCCGACGTGCTGAACGCCCTGACCACCGCCGTCCGCGCGGTCGCCGCCGACGCCCTGCGCTGACCACCCTGCCGGCCCGACCCAGGGCGGGTCAGGCGATGGTGCAGATGGCCGCGCCGGAGGTGATCACCGCACCGACCTCGGCGCTGAGACCACTGACCGTGCCCGCCTTGTGGGCGTGCAGCGGCTGTTCCATCTTCATCGCCTCCAACACCACGACCAGGTCACCCTCGGCCACGGTGTCGCCGTCCGCCACCGCGATCTTGACGATGGTGCCCTGCATCGGCGAGGTGAGCGCGTCGCCTCCGACCGGCGCGCCCGCCTTGGCGCTGCCACTGCGTCGGGTCGCCTTGCGGGGGGCGGGTGCCGCGGTGGTCGTACTCCCGCCGAAGCCGGCGGGGAGGCTGACCTCGAGGCGCTTGCCACCCACCTCGACCACGACGGTGTCGCGTTCGGCCGGCGCCTCGGCGGCGCCGGCGGCGGCGGTGAACGCCGGCACGGTGTTGTGGAACTCGGTCTCGATCCACCGCGTGTGCACGGTGAACGGCTCGGCGGTGAACGCCTCGTCCCGCACGACGAGCCGGTGGAACGGCAGCGCGGTGGCCATGCCGTCGAGGACCATCTCGTCGAGCGCGCGGCGGGCGCGCTCGAGCGCTTCGGTACGCGTCTCACCCGTGATGATCACCTTGGCGAGCAGGGAGTCGAAGTTGCCGCCGATCACGTCACCGGCCGAGACGCCGGTGTCGACCCGCACGCCCGGCCCGCTGGGCAGGCGCAGCGCGGTGACGGTGCCCGGGGCGGGCAGGAAGTTGCGGCCCGGGTCCTCGCCGTTGATCCGGAACTCGATCGCGTGCCCGCGCGGCGTCGGGTCCTCGGTGATCCGCAGCTTCTCCCCGTCGGCGATCCGGAACTGCTCGCGGACCAGGTCGATACCGGCGGTCTCCTCGGTGACCGGGTGCTCGACCTGGAGCCGGGTGTTGACCTCCAGGAAGGAGATGGTGCCGTCGACGCCGACCAGGTACTCCACGGTGCCGGCACCGTGGTAGCCGGCTTCGCGGCAGATCGCCTTGGCGCTCTCGTGGATCTGCGCGCGCTGGGCGTCGGTGAGGAACGGCGCGGGCGCCTCCTCGACGAGCTTCTGGTGGCGTCGCTGCAACGAGCAGTCCCGGGTGCCCACCACGATCACGTTGCCGTGCTGGTCGGCGAGGACCTGCGCCTCCACGTGACGGGGCTGGTCCAGGTACCGCTCGACGAAGCACTCACCCCGACCGAACGCCGCGACCGCCTCGCGGGTGGCCGACTCGAACAGTTGGGGGATCTCCTCCATCGTGCGGGCGACCTTGAGGCCGCGGCCACCGCCACCGAAGGCGGCCTTGATGGCCACCGGCAGGCCGTGGTCGACGGCGAACGCCATCACCTCGTCCGGGCTTGCCACCGGGTCCGGAGTGCCGGGGACCAGCGGAGCGCCGGCCCGCTGCGCGATGTGCCGGGCCGTGACCTTGTCACCCAGGTCGCGGATCGCCTGCGGAGTGGGGCCGATCCAGGTCAGCCCGGCGTCGATGACGGCCTGGGCGAAGTCGGCGTTCTCACTGAGAAAGCCATAACCCGGGTGTACGGCGTCGGCACCGGCCCGAGCGGCCACGTCGAGCAGCTTGTCGATGCGCAGGTAGGTCTCGGTCGCGCTGTCCCCGCCGAGCGCGTACGCCTCGTCCGCGAGGGTGGCGTGCAGGGCGTCGCGGTCGGAGTCCGCGTACACGGCGACGCTGCCCAGGCCGGCGTCGCGGCACGCGCGGATCACCCGGACGGCGATCTCGCCGCGGTTGGCGATGAGTACCTTGCGCACCTTCGTGGCTCCTCCCGGGCAGGTTACTGACGGGGAGTGTATCGGCCGGCCACGGCGACCCTAACGATCGCTCAGTGTGGGATGCCGCACTGGACCGAGTACGGTTTAGTCAAACTTGGCTATTACGCTCGCCGGGTGTCTTCGACTCGGATGATGATCCTCGGTCTGGTGCGGTGGATGCAGCCCGTGCACGGCTACGACGTGCGCCGCGAGCTGTTGAGCTGGAGCGCCGACAAGTGGGCGAACGTGCAGCCCGGATCGATCTATCACGCCCTCCGCAAGCTCACCGAGGAAGGACTGCTCCGCGCCGTCGCGACCGAGCAGGTCGGTGCCCGTCCGGCGCGCACCACGTACGAGGTGACGGTCAAGGGGGAGGACGAGTTCGAGACGCTGCTGCGCAACCACTGGTGGAACGTCAGCGAGCCCACCGACCCGTTCGTGGCGGCCTTCTCCTTCCTGCCGGCCATGCCGCGGGACGAGGCCGCTGCCGCCCTGCGCAACCGGGCGAATCTGCTGCGTGCCGGCGTCGATTCGATGCGTGCCTCGTTGGGCTCCGACTGGGTGCGCAACCGCAAGCCGACGCACGTGGGCTGGATGTTCGAGCTGTGGTCGGCACGGGCGGAGGCGGAGATGACCTGGTGCGAGCGGATCGCCGAGCGGATCGATTCCGGAGTGTCGTACCTGCCTGCTGAGCTGGACGAAGAGCAGGGTTGGTCGGGGTGGAGGGACGGCGTGGAGCCGCCCGCCACCGACACGGAATAATCAACGTTGACTAAAGAAGCTATATCGCGTTAGCCTGCTGGCGGTACATCGGGGGAGTGCGCCGTCTTGGCGTCGTCCCACTCGACGGCCGGCCCGACCGGCCCGACCGACCAGGAGCAGAAATGATCGAGACCAGGGGGCTGCGGAAGTCGTTCCGCTCCCGCGCGGGTCGAGAGACGAAGACGGTGGACGCCGTTCGGGGCGTCGACCTCGACGTGGCCAAGGGCGAGATCTTCGGCTTCCTCGGCCCGAACGGCGCCGGCAAGACCACCACGCTGCGGATGCTCGCCACGCTCATCGAGCCGGACGGCGGCGAGGCCACCATCGCGGGTGCCGACCTGCGCAAGGACCCCGCCGAGGTGCGCCGCCGCATCGGGTACGTCCCGCAGGGCGGCAGCACCTGGGACGAGTCCACCGCCCGCGAGGAGCTGGTGCTGCACGCCCGGATGTACGGCATCAGCAAGGCCGACGCGCAGCGGCGCGCCGTCCGCGCGCTGGACGCGTTCCAGCTCACCGAGTACGCCGACCGCACGTGCAAGACCTACTCCGGCGGCCAGCGCCGCCGCGTGGAGATCGCCCTCGGCATCATCCACGAGCCGAAGATCGTCTTCCTGGACGAGCCGACCACCGGCCTCGACCCGCAGAGCCGCGCCCACATGTGGGACGAGATCCGGCGGCTCCGCGCCGACGGCATGACCGTCTTCATCACCACCCACTACCTGGACGAGGCCGACGCTCTCTGCGACCGGATCGCGATCATGGACAACGGCGAGCTGGTGGCCGAGGGCACGCCGGCCGAACTCAAGCGGGAGATCTCCGGCGACGTGGTGCTCGTCGGCCTCGACCTGACCGCCACCGAGCAGGCCACCAAGGCACTCGACGGCGAGCCGTACGTCAACAAGCTGGAAACCGCCGACGAGGGCGGCCTGCGCCTCTACGTCGACGAGGGCGCCACCGCCATCCCGCAGGTGCTCCGCCGACTCGACCACGCCGGGCTGGAGCTGCGCTCGATCGAGCTGCACCGACCCAGCCTGGACGACGTCTTCCTCACCAAGACCGGCCGCTCGCTGCGCGAGTCCTGACCACCGGAGACGACTCTCATGAAATTCGCCCGCGACACGTGGCTGATCTTCCAGCGCCAGACCCAACTCCTGCTGCGCAACCCGGTCTGGGTCTTCGTCGGCGTGTTCCAGCCGGTCATGTACCTGCTGCTCTTCGCCCCGCTACTCAAGCCCGCACTGAACGCACCCACCCAGGCCGCCGCCTACAAGATCTTCGTACCCGGTCTGCTGGTGCTGCTGGCCATCTTCGGCGGCCTGTTCCAGGGCTTCGGCCTGATCGCCGAGCTACGAGCCGGCGTCATCGAACGCTCCCGGGTCACCCCGATCAGCCGCCTCGCCCTGCTGCTCGGCCGCTCGCTGCGCGACGTGGTCTCGCTCATCGTGCAGGCCGTCATCATCACGCTGCTGGCGCTCCTGTTCGACCTGCGGGTGTTCATCGGGGACCTGCTGCTGGCGTACCTGATGCTCGCCCTGATCGCCCTCATGACCTCGGCCGTCTCCTACGGCGTGGCCCTCAAGGTCAAGAGCGAGGACGCGCTGGCCCCGCTGATGAACACGGTGGCGCAGCCGGTGCTGCTGCTCTCCGGCATCCTGCTGCCGCTGACCTTCGCGCCGGGCTGGTTGCAGGGTGTCGCCAACTGGAACCCGTTCTCCTGGGCGGTCGACGGCACCCGGGCACTGTTCGCCGGTGACCTGGGCAGCGACAAGGTCTGGCAGGGCCTCAGCATCACCGCGGTCCTCGCCGCGCTCGGCGTCTACTGGGCCGCCCGCCAGTTCGCCCGCAGCGTCCGCTGACGTCAGGTGTTCGTGACGGTCGGGGTGCCCCCCTTGGCGGGGGCACCCCGACCTTCGTCTTGTTGGACCGGCTGCCGGGTGCTGAGGGCGTTCGTTGCCTCCGTGCGGCGGTGGGGTTGCCGGCCCTCGGCGGCCGGCGTGCTGAGGAGCGCCGACGGTCAGCGGACCCGGGCGAGGGTCAGGCCGTCCGCGATCGGCAGCATCACCGGGTCCACCCGCACATCGGCGATGACCTCGTCGTTGAACGCGGCGATGGCCCGGTCGCCGGCATCCTGCGGGGCGATCACCCGCCCACCACGCAGCACGTTGTCGACCGCGATCACCCCACCCGGACGCATCCGCGGCACCAGCTCCGCCCAGTAGACCGGGTAGCCGGTCTTGTCCGCGTCGATGAACGCGAAGTCCAGGTGCCGCTCGTGCGGCAGCTCCCGCAGCCCGTCAGCGGCCGGGCCGATGCGCAGGTCGATCAACTCCTGCACGCCAGCCCGCGCCCAGTAGCGCCGAGCGATGCCGGTGAACTCCTCGGAGATGTCGAAACAGGTCAGCCGCCCGCCCTCGGGCAACCCGCGGGCGATCGCCAGCGACGAGAGCCCGGTGAACGTGCCGACCTCGACGGCCTGCCGCACGCCGAGCAGCCGGGTGAGGAACGTCAGGAACGCGGCCTGCTCCGGGGCCACCTGCATGGTGGCGTGCTCCGGCAGCACCGACCGGGTCTCCTCGGCCAGATCCCGGATGATCTGGTCCGGCGGGGAACCGTGTGCGACCAGATAGGCGTGCAGCTCGTTGGTGAGCGGGATCGACTTGGTGGTCATGACCGGACGTTACCGACTGGCGCGACGGATCGGCGGCCCGCCACGGCGGGTTGGTCGTGCGTTCGGCGGATCAGCCGCCCGCCGCGACGGATTGGCTACCCGGCTCGACGGATTGGCCGCCCGGCGCGACCTTTGTCCACAGGTCGGTGATCCGCAGATCCAGTTCGGCCAGGAGTCGGCGCAGCAGCGGCATCGACAGCCCGACCACCGTCCCCGGGTCACCCTCGATCCGCTCCACGAACGGCCCACCCAGCCCGTCGATGGTGAACGCCCCGGCCACCGCCAGCGGCTCACCCGTGGCCACGTACGCCGCGATCTCCTCATCACTGACGTCAGCGAAGTGGACCGTGGTCGACGCGACCGCCTCCGCACGCCGCCCGGCGTCGATGTCGACCAGGCAGTGCCCGCTGTGCAGAACCCCGCTGCGTCCCCGCATCTGTAGCCAACGCCGGGTCGCGTCGGCGGCATCCGTCGGCTTGCCGAGAATCTCCCCGTCGAAGGCGAGCACCGAATCACAGCCGATCACCAACGTGCGCTGGCCGGCAACCGGGTTCAGCCGCGTCAACACCGCCTGCGCCTTCATGCGGGCCAACTCCAGACACAACTCCTCAGCCCGCTCGGCCATCACCAGGGACTCGTCCACCCCGCTGACCAGCACCTCTGGCTCGACACCGGCAGCTTGAAGCAACTTACGACGGGCAGGGCTAGCCGAAGCGAGCACGAGGCGGAGCGGCAAGGTCTCAGACACGAGCCCGACGTTACCGCCCATCCCCGAACCACTGCGGACACCCCGCCCAGCACCCCGCCCGTTAGTGCCCCGTGCCCGCGGTGCGCCATAGCGGGCCGGCTGCCCTTGATCCACTCGCTTTCCAGGAAATCGCGGTGTCCCATCAAGCTGGACACCGCGATTTCCTGAAGGGCGAGTGGATCAAGGGCTTTCCGCACTCGCTCCGCGCGGAAATCGACTTGCCGGCGGGATTTCGGGTCATCCCGCCGCCCTGGACAGCCCGACATCAAGAAACCCGAGTGGATCACCGCTTCGTTGATCGATCAGCGGCTGATCCTGGGCGGCGGATCATCACCACGCCGGCGTCGCCGCGCTAATACCGCCCACCCGACCCCGGCAGCCAAGATCACCCCGAAGGTGACCAGGCCCCGCGCAGTCGCACCATCGCTCTCATCACTCGGCCGATTGCCAGTCGCTGTGGCTGAGCCAGCACCGGCCGGAGCGCTCACCGATTCAAACCCCAGCGGCGGTACGTCTGCCGTCAGCGCCGCCACGAGATCGATTACGCCGTAGCCGTACTCGTCGTCGCGTCCGGGAGCGCCCTTGTCGATGGCGGTAGCGGTCAGTCGATGCGCCACCTCTCGAGCCGGCAGGTGCGGGTACTTAGACCTGATCAACGCAGCCGCACCCGCCACGATCGCCGTCGCGTCAGAGGTTCCAGTGCCCTTGCGGTACTTGCCGTCGATGCTCGTGCTGTAGATGTCGACCGCAGGCGCAACCACGTCGACCTCCGGTCCAGTGACGGAGACTGTTGCGTGGACGCCGAATTTGTCGACTCCTCCCACGGCTAGGACGCCATCTTCAGACGCGGGGTAGCCAACCTCCGTGTCCCCTGGTCGATTACCTGCAGCGGCGACGACAACGACATTCGCGAGAAGGGCCTCCCTGATCGCACGACGTAGGGCAGGGCTGGAGCCTCCTGCACTAGAAATGCTGATGACGCCAGCGCCAGACGAAACCGCATATTCAATCGCCCTGCCTAGAATGTCTGCGCTGCTCTGGTTGTCAGCTCCCGAGGAAACAATCGGCAATACCTTAGCTTTTGGTGCTATACCTTTAGCTCCTCGGCCCCCTTCTTGACCGTGGGCGGCGATAAGGCCGGCCATGCCGGTGCCGTGACTATTCTGATCGGCCTTGCCGTCGCCGCCCCCTCCTCCATTGGTCAGGTCGATGCCGCGAAGAAGATTGCCAGCCAGATCAGGATGCGGGTAAACCCCTGTGTCCGGAACTGCCACAGTAATGCCCTCGCCCTGGCTAATTTTGTTTGCCGCGTCGGAGTTCAAGGCTACTAAATGCCACTGGTCCGCGCGGATGCGGTTCGAACTATCATTCGGTGGCGGCAGGCTGGGCTGCCTCGCGGCGATAGGGTCGGGGGATGAGGCGATAACCGCCACGAGCATCAGGATCGCCAGGGATACGTTTATGTTAGATCGTTTCACCGGTCGATGCCGATTGCTGGCCCTGGGTCTATTGGCTCCTCGTCATCGGGAGGGCGAACCACTGGGCGAACTCCCTGTTGCATCTCCCAAGGGTTATCCGGATCCCAGCGATGCGGCTCGGTCGTGTCGCCGTCGTTCCGTCTCGGGTGGCTAGTCCCGCTGGTCCCGGAACTCCAGAGTCCCGGTGCCCCGCCGATCGGAGGCATTCCGTGTGCACCAGTAAAGCCTCTGCCGGCGGAAGGACGTGATCCGGCCGCGCCGGTAGGCGCAGTTCCGGCCCCACCGCCTCCAATTACGCCTCCGATCGGGTTCACTCGGCGCGAGGGAACGCTGTTGCTGTCGGGCTGACGGGGCAGTGATCCGGGAACGCTACCGATAACCCCTCCCGGCGGCATCGCTCGTGTTGGGTCTAGCCCGGGTCCGCGGGACAGGCCGTTCGAGCCATTCGATCCAGGCCGCCCGATCGGAACGGCCGGCTGGGTATTCACCGGTGCGGTAGCGGCAGGTGGCGGAAAGACGGGTGGTACGCCAGGCAATGAAGGGGGATGCGATGCATTGGATGCAGGGTTGGGATGCGCCATGATGGGTGGGTTTAGCGGGGAGCCCGCTCCAACCCCATTTAGAGTCGGTCCAAGCCCTGTCGTCATGGACACTGGTGCGGCTGCAGTGTGCTTAGTAGCCGCCGGTGGTGCAGTCGCCCCCGACGGCATAGGTGCTGGCAAGATTGGCGGGATGATGGGCGCTGTAGCGTTGCCGTACACATCTGGGTTCGAAATGTCCTTGCCGACCTGGGGAGGCGGCGGTGGTGGTTTTTGGAGAGTTGCTTGGGCTTGTTGGAGTTCGCCGCTCAAGTTGAACATCATCGACCGGGCCTGAGCGTTCAGCCGCTCCAACTCTCCGTCGGCGACCGGAGGCTCGGTGGCGCGGTTGCCCATGACCGCTTTGGGGTCGGCGACCATCGACTCGTACGCCTGCTTTTGTTGGACCTTTGTCGCGTACTCCTCATGGATCTTGTGGAGTGCGGCGCGGGTGGTGCCGATGGCCTGGGTTGCGGCGGAGAGTGCGGTGTAGTTCGCGGCGGCGGCGTCGTGGGTGCGTTGCACCTTGTCGATGAGTTCGTCGAGTTCGGCGAGGTACGTGCGGGAGGCGGCGCTGGTTTCGGGGGGCCATGCCTCGGCGAGCCCGCGTCGGTACTGCTGGAGTCGGCCGAGGTGGGTTTGCGCCAGGTCGCAGACCTTGCGCCAGCCGGCGACCTGCTTCCAGTGGTTGGCGGTGTCCTGATCCTGTAGGCAGGCCCACATGCTGTTGACGTCCATGAGTTGCCAGTCGGTGAGGCCGGAGGTGCGGCCACTGCCCCGATCGATCACGGCAGGATCACCGGCCCTTCGGTGTCGGGGCTGGTCGGGTCGTTAAGCGTCGGCGTCGGGCCGCCGGGGAGGACGCTTGCCGGGTTGGCGAGGGCTCGTTGTACGTCCACCACGCGGGCGGCGGTGAAGGCGTCGCTGTCGGCGTAGTGGGTGGCGACCTGGTCGGCGGCGGCGGCGAGGTGGCCGGTGGCACCTCGGACGGCGTAAACCATGTCGGCGGTGGCCTGCTGTGTCTCGTGGTGAGCGTGCAGGAAGGTGACCAGCTCGATGAAGGCGTCGCACGGGTTGGGCAGCTTCGCGGACATGTCTTCGGCGATGTACGACAGGTGGGGCGCGTAGTTGCCCTCGACCTCGGCGGCGAGCCGGTCGGCGAACTCTCTGAGCTGGCTGATGTCGGCTTCGATGCCGCCGTAACCGCGTAGCCAGGGTGCTGGCCGGTCCTCCTCGGGGATCATGGATCCTCCCTACCCGTAACGGCACCGTTTCCCTGAGTGAGATTAACGGCTCAACGCCACCATGGCAGCCCCCGCACAGCAGGTCTCGAGGTCAGCGGGGCAGGCTGGAGGCGCGCCACCCACGGGAGGTGCCCGGTCGACCGCTGCGCGCCCAGGCGGACGTGGTCGCGGGCACGGGCGCAGTGGCGGGACGGGACCGGATGATGATCGCCCCCACCAGAGCGGCCAACTCCTCGGCGGTGGGCACGCCGCGGACGACCCGGAACAGCGGCTCTTCGGCAGACATGCTGCCAGCGTACGCGGGCTCGAAGTTACCCGGAGCGCACAGTGGCGTGCCGGCGGTGTGAGCGTCAGCCGGTCCGGGTACCGTCTCACCGATGTCGAACGCGCTTCCCCAACTTGTCGCTGACCGATACCGGCTCCTGTCGCCGCTCGGCCAGGGTGGCATGGGTCGGGTGTGGAAGGCGCGCGACGAGGTGCTGCACCGGGATGTCGCGATCAAGGAGTTGGTGCCGCCACCCGGCCTCACCGACGAGGAGCGCCGCGAGATGCGCGAGCGCTCGTTGCGGGAGGCCCGGGCCATCGCCCGGCTCAACCACGCGAACGTCGTCCGTATCTTCGACGTGCTGCGCACCGATGGTGATCCGTGGATCGTCATGGAGTACGTGGCGTCGAGGTCGTTGCAGGACACTCTCGCCGAGGACGGCCCGGTGGGGGTTGCCCGCACGGTGGAGATCGGCCTGGGTGTGCTGGGTGCGCTCAGCGCCGCGCACAAGGCGGGCGTCATGCACCGCGACGTGAAGCCCGGCAACGTGCTGCTCGGCGAGGACGGCCGGGTGGTGCTTACCGATTTCGGTCTCGCCACGATCCCCGGCGACCCCAATGTGACCCGCACCGGCATGGTGCTCGGCTCACCCGCGTACATCTCGCCGGAGCGGGCTCGGGACGGCACCGCCGGGCCGGAGGCCGACCTGTGGTCGTTGGGCGCGACGCTCTACGCGGCGGTCGAGGGCAAGTCGCCCTACGCCCGGCCGTCGGCGATCGGCACCCTGGCCGCGTTGGCCACCGAGCCGATTCCGCCGCCGAAGAACGCCGGTCCGTTGAAGGCCGTCCTCAACGGGCTGCTGCGTAAGGACCCGAACGAGCGGATCACCGCCGAGGTGGCGGAGCGGTTGCTGCGCCGCGCCGGGGGCAAGCGGTCGCGCGGCATTTCACTGCTCGATGGCGTACGCCGGCCGGGGCCGAACGGCCCGCGCGAGCCGCGCCCACCGGTGGTGCCGGCCCCGCGACCCGCCGAGAGCGTCGACCGGCCGGTGTCGCCACCGCCGGCCGCCGCCGCGACCACCTCCGCCGCCGCGACCTCCGCTGCCGCGACTCCCGCCGCCGATGCCACGCCCACGGCCGTGGTCTCCTCCGGTGCGGCCGCCGACCCGACCGCGTTGGTGTCGGGCGGGTCGACCGCAGCGGCGCCGGCCGAGCCGACCGCCACGATCGACCGTCAGTCCGAGGCCGAGTCGTCCGAGGCCCAGTCGTCTGAGGCCGACCCGACCGCGAAGGTCACCGCCGCGCCCGACACGAGCGGCGACGGTACGACGAACGTCGACGACGAGCCGACGGTTGTCGACGGCCCGCCGGTGGCTCCGGAGCAGCGCAAGCCGACCACGCCGACGTCGCTGATGCCGCCGCTGAGCCCGGCGGGTCGTGCGCCGGTGCCGCCGTCGGATGGCACGAAGCCGAACAACACCCGCCGCAACGTGCTGATCGGGGCGGTGGTCGCCCTGCTGCTGATCGGCCTCGTGGTGGTCGTGCCGATGCTGACCAAGGACGACGACAAGAGCCCGCAGGCGAACCCGACCGGGGCCGGCGCGACCTCGGGGGCCGCGCCGACCTCCGCTGCGGCGGCACCGCCGCCGCCGACCACCGGTGCGCCCAGCCCGTCGGCCTCGGCCACCCCCTCGGTCGACCCGAACGCGCTGCCGGCGGGCTGGAAGCTGCACAAGGACCCCGAAGGCTTCTCCCTGCCGATTCCCGATGGTTGGGTGCGCCGCGACGCTGGTCGGAACACTGTCGTCTTCGACGAGTCCGACGGGCCGGGGGAGCTGCTCGTCCAGTGGACCCCCACGCCGAAGAAGGACGCATACGCCGACTGGTTGAGCATCGAGGGCGGCCGCAAGAACGAAGTCGTCAACTACCAGAAGATCGGCATCGTGCGCTGCACCTTCTGGAAGACCTGTGCGGACTGGGAGTGGCTGGAAACTCGGGACGGGCAGCGGATCCACGTCCGTAACCGGGGGTTCGTGACGGCCAAGAACCGGGGGTACGCCCTGCGCTGGGAGATCGCGGAGAAGGACTGGCAGGCCAACCTGCCGAACTTCGACCGGATCGCCAAGGGCTTCGTGCCGGACCGTAAGGACTGAAACTCATTCGCATGACCTTCCGTCGTCGTGGGTAATTGACCTTCGACGACGGAAGGAGGCACGACATGGGTTACCGACGGAGGGACGCTCGGCCCCGGCTGGCACTGTGGATGCTCGTGGCGCTCGGCGACGCGATCCTGCTGCTGGTCAGCGCGGGGGTTTCGGTGCTCGTCGCACTGCTCGGCGTCGTGATGGTTGCCGGCTTTGGTGTGGCCGCCTGGCGGTTGACCCGCAGGGGCACGCTGGCTCGTGAGGACGCTGTGGTGCCGGCCCTGAGCCGGCGACGGGCCTGACCCGTACCCCGGTGGTGTGGCGGCAGCCGGACCGATTGTCGACCGTGCTGGTGACCGTCGATCCCGCTGCCGCCAACGGCCCGGTCAGGTGTTGTTGGCCAACGCGATCAGGCGGCTCCGGTCGCCGTTCCAGTAGTTGCGGTCCACGTTGCCGCTGATCCCGGAGACCACGCCGGTGCTGGTGTACTGCCAGAAGCTCCACACCGAAGCCCCGGCCGGCAGCGCGCCGGGCGTGCTCGACCAGCGGGCCAGCCAGAGCGGGTGGTTCGCCCACGGGCCGGTCCAGCTGCCGGTGCACTGGTTCCACCAACTGGTGGTGGTGTAGATGACCGCGTACCTGCCGGTGCGGGAGCGGTAGGTGTTCAGGAAGTCCTGCACCCAGTTGCGCATGCCGGTGGTGCTGAGCCCGTAGCAGTAGCCGCCGCTGTACGGGTTCGCCTCGATGTCCAGCGCGGCGGGCAGGGTGCGGCTGTCCGCCGACCAGGCGCCACCGTTGGAGGCCAGGTAGGCGGCCTGGGTCGAGCCGGCGGAGATGTTCGGGCGGGCGAAGTGGTACGCCCCGCGAATGACCCCCGCGTTGTACGAGTTGACGTAGTTGGCGTTGAAGTTCGGGTCCTTGTAGCTGGTGCCCTCGGTCGCCTTGATGAAGGCGAACTCGATGCCGGCGTTGCGGACGCTGGTCCAGTTGATGCTGCCCTGGTAGCGGGACACGTCGATGCCTGCGGTGGTGGCGGCGGCCGCCGGTCCGGCGGTCGCGACCAGGGCCGCCGCCGCGGTGGCGAGGGCGGTGAGGCCGGCCGCGAGCGCGCGGCGCAGCGATGATGAGGTACGGGCCATGAGTGCCTCCAAGGACGTCGCTCTATCGACATCCATCTTTGGAGGTAAGTGCCCTAGATCGCAAGTGCGGTTGAAAAAAGCTTCAACAGTGGGGCGTGCAGAAACCCTGCCGAGGCGGAACGGATCAGCGCAGGGTGGCCGGGTCGAGCTGCCAGCGGAACGGCTCCACGATGCTCAACGTCTCGCCAGCCTTGGCGACCTGGTCCTCGACGTAGTGCTCACCGTCCAGCCGGTACAGCCGCAACGAGTGCCCCTCCCCGTCCTGCTCGACAAGCAGATACCAGGGGATTCGCGCGATGGCGTAGAGCTGCATCTTGAGCAGACGATCGGCGGCGGCGTTACCCGGCGAGACGACCTCCCCGACCAGGCGCACCCGGTCAGCGTCGAGGAAGGTGCCCTCCTCGTCGTCGTCGGTCACGACGAGGTCCGGGATGACGACCCGGTCGATGCCGAGCCGAACGTTGATCGCGTCGTAGACCAGGAAGCCGCGAGGCTCTGCTGCGGCCTCGATGCTGTTCGCCAGCCGGCGCGACACCCGCTGGTGCCGTCGGCTCGGGGCAGGGCTCGCCAGCAGGCTCCCGTCGAGCAGTTCGATCCGGTCCGGCGTCTCGCCCAGGGCGAAGTAGTCGGCTTCGGTCCACAAACCGATGTGCGGCTCCAGAGGTGCAGTGCTCACCGACGTTCACCTCCCGCTTCACTCGCCACCCGATCAGTTTCACAGGATACGAGCCGGTGCCTCGGGAGCGACACGGAACGCCGCCGGTAGGCTCGCGCCCCATGATGTCGATCGACGGGCTGAGCGACCTGTGGGACACGCTGTTCGGCGCGCAGCCGGACCCGCCCGCGCTACTGGTGCTGATCACCGGGGTGGTCGCGCTCGTGGTGGTCTCCACCCGGCTGCCGTGGCGGATCGCCCGTAACGCCATCACCATCGCGCACGAGGGCGGGCACGCCCTGGTCGCCCTGCTCACCGGCCGCAAGCTGCGCGGCATCCGGCTGCACTCGGACACGTCCGGGCTGACGCTCTCCGCCGGCCGCCCCACCGGGCCGGGCATGATCCTCACGCTGCTCGCCGGGTACGTCGCGCCGCCGCTTGTCGGCCTGGCCGGCGCCTGGCTGCTCGGCGGCAACCGGATCACCCTGCTGCTCTGGGTGGCCGTGGCGCTGCTGCTGGCCATGCTCGTCCTGATCCGCAACGCCTTCGGGGTGGTGTCGCTGCTGGTCACCGGGGCGTTGGTGTTCGCCGTCTCGTGGTACGCGACGCCACAGGTCCAGGCCGCGTTCGCGTACACCGGGGTGTGGTTCCTGCTGCTCGGTGGGGTGCGGCCGGTGGTCGAGCTGCAACGACTGCGCTCGCGGGGCCGGATGCCCGCCTCCGACGCCGACCAGCTCGCCGGGCTCACCCCGTTCCCGCCGCTGTTCTGGGTGGGGGTCTTCGCCCTGGTCAACGTGGCGGCGCTGATCGCCGGCGCGCTCCTGCTCGCCGGCCCGTTCCTCCCCGAAACCGGCCCGACCGTCTGAGGCTCTCGCTCCTTCCCCTCTCAGTCGATCTTGGAGTTGTGGTGGGCCGCAAAAGCCCTAATTCGGATACATTCGGGCACCACAACTCCATGATCGACGACGCGGGGCGGCGGGACGGGCACGGCAAGGGCCGGCGGGGTGCGGGCGGGCAGAATGGGGTCATGCGATACGTGATCATCGGGGCGGGCGCGGTCGGCGGGACCATCGGCGTGCGGCTGGCCGAGGCCGACCGGGACGTGACAGTGGTGGCCCGCGGTGCTCACCTGGACGCGATCCGCGCGCGGGGTCTGACCCTGCGACAGCCCGACGGTGAGATCACCGCCCGGCTCGCGGCGGTGGACCGACCCGGTGACCAGCCACTGCCGCCGGACACCGTGCTGGTCCTCACCGTGAAGTCGCAGGACACCGCCGCCGCGTTGGCCGCCTGGGTGGACGCCCCGGTGGTCGGCGGGGGCACGGCGGGCGAGCGCCTGCCACTGGTGACCGCGCAGAACGGGGTGGCCAACGAGCGGGCCGCGCTGCGGCTCTTCGCCGACGTGCACCCGGTCTGCGTCTGGTTGCCGGCCACCCACCTGGACCCAGGCGTAGTCGTCGCCAACGGGTACCCGCACCCCGGGATGCTCCACATCGGTAGGTACCCGGGTGGCGTCGACGACACCGACCGGGCGGTCGCCGCCGACCTGACCGCCGCCGGTTTCGTCGCCCCGGTCCGCACCGACGTGCTGCGCTGGAAGTACGGCAAGCTGCTCAGCAACCTCGGCAACGGCCTACAGGCGCTGCTCGGCCGGGACATCCCGGACGCGCTTGTCCAGCGGGTACGCGCCGAGGGTGTCGCCGCGCTCGCCGCCGCTGGCATCGCGCACACCTCGCCGGAGGAGGAGAAGGCCGAACGGGGCGATCTGGTCGGGCAGCGCCCGGTCGACGGCGAGGCCCGCTCCGGCGGCTCCACCTGGCAGAGCCTGGCCCGGGGCACCGGCTCCACCGAGGTCGACCACCTCAACGGGGAAATCGCGCTGCTCGGCAGGCTGCACGGCGTGCCGACGCCGGCCAACGTCGCCGTGCAGCACGCGGTACGCCTGGCGGTCCGGGAGCGGATCGCCGCCGGCACGTTCCCGCGCACCGAGTTGGAGAAGATGATCGCCTGATCGGGGCAACCGGCGACCCGGTCCGGTGCGTGTTCCCAGCGACCGACACGGGGAGGTTCGGGTGCCGGACGTCGACGGGTTCGACGAGTTCTACCGGGGGAGCCGGCAACGACTTCTCGGGTTCGTCTACGCCCTCACCGGCGATCGGGGCGAGGCGCAGGACGCCGTGCAGGAGGCGTACGTCCGGGCGTGGCAGCGCTGGTCGACGGTGAGCGCGTACGACGACCCGGAGGCGTGGGTGCGGGTGGTGGCCAGCCGGATCGCTGTCAGCCGGTGGCGCAGCCTGCGCAGTCGGGCCCGTGCCTACCTGCGGCACGGTGCGACCGAGTCGGTTCCCGGGCCGGGCACCGACACCGTCGAGGTGGTCGCCGCGCTGCGTCTGCTGCCCGAGGAGCAACGCGTCGCGATTGCCCTGTACTACCTGATGGGTATGCCGGTCGCCGAGGTGGCGCGGGAGACCGCGGCCCCGGTGGGCACGGTCAAGGCCCGTCTCTCCCGGGGGCGTGCCGCGCTCGCCGGTCTGCTCGCCGTCTCTGACCTGGAGGAGGCTACCGATGCGTGACGATCCGACCCTCGTCGAACAGATCCAGCGGGACCTGCAGGACGTGCGCTGGCTCGGCCCGGAGGAGATCCGCGCCCGGGGCCGTCGTCGCAGCCAGCGCAGGATCGTGGTGGCCACCGTCGTGCTGGCGCTCACCGGTGCCTCCGCCGTCGCGGTCGCGGCTCCGCGGAACTCCCCGTCGCCGGCCCTGCCGGTCGCGTCCGCCTCGCCGACCCGGCACGAGATCAGCACCGACGCCCTGCTCCAGCCAGCCGACCTGCCGCAGCAGGTCGATGTGCAGCTCAGCCAGTCCGGGCTCGGTGAGCCGGTCCAACTGGATCACGGCCTCGACTACTGCCGGACGAGCCAGGGGCGCTCGGACGGCCGGAAGATGTCCATCCTGTCCCGCTCGCAGACCCTGGTGCACAAGCAGTCTCCGAGCGTTGCCACGCAAAGCAAAGGCGTGTTCACGCAGGATCTCTTCCGGATGGTGCCCGAAGCGGCCACGCAGCTCTTCGCCGAGCTGGACGAACTGGTCGCACCCTGCGCCGAGTGGCGCAGCGTCGGGCCGGTGAAGACGGCAGAGGGCATCCGCACGATGGAGGCGGTCCACCGGTGGGCGGTGGTGCAGCGGGACTTCGCCGGGGACGACGCCGCCATCCTGCGGGACTCGCTCAGCGCCCCCCGGGACGTGCAGACCGGGCAGGCGCTCGCCGACGATCCGTCGCCCATCCTGCTGGCGGTCGTCCGGGTCGGCGACAGCGTCTCGGTGCTCCACCCCTGGACGGGGGGCACCGAGGCGGAACTCGTGCAGCTCGCCGTGGTCTCCGCGGCGCGGATGTGCGCCGCCGCCAACCCGCCCTGCTGACCCCCGCCCGCGCGGCGGAGGCCCGCCCGCGCGGCGGAGGCCCGCCCGCGCGGCGGAGGCCCGCCCGCGCGGCGGAGGCCCGCCCGCGCGGCGGAGGCCCCGCCTGGTGGCCATGATCCGATGTTGCTGGGACCAGGCGCGGACAAGACCCAGGCCACAGGGCAGGCCAGGCCAGGGCAGGCCAGGGCGGGCAGGCCAGGGCGGGCGGGCTGGGCAGCGCTCTACAGCGGGATGTTGCCGTGCTTCTTGGGCGGCAGGGTCTCCCGCTTGGTCCGCAGGACGCGCAGTGCCCGCACGATCTGGCTGCGCGTCTCGTGCGGCGGGATCACCGCGTCGACGTACCCGCGTTCGGCGGCCACGTACGGGTTGGCCAGGGTGTCCTCGTACTCGGCGATCTTCTCGGCCCGGACCGCCGCCGGGTCCTCGGCGTCGGCAAGCTCGGAGCGGTAGAGGATGTTCACCGCGCCCTGCGCGCCCATCACGGCGATCTGCGCGGTCGGCCACGCGAAGTTCAGGTCCGCGCCGAGGTGCTTGGAGCCCATCACGTCGTACGCCCCGCCGTACGCCTTGCGGGTGATCACGGTGACCTTGGGGACTGTCGCCTCGGCGTACGCGTAGATGAGCTTGGCGCCGCGGCGGATGATGCCGTCCCACTCCTGACCGGTGCCGGGCAGGAAGCCGGGCACGTCCACGAAGGTCAGCACCGGGATGTTGAACGCGTCGCAGGTGCGCACGAACCGGGCGGCCTTCTCCGAGGCGGCGATGTCCAGGGTGCCGGCGAAGTGCATCGGCTGGTTGGCCACCACACCGACGGGTCGCCCCTCCACCCGGCCGTAGCCGACCACGATGTTCTGCGCGTAGAGCGGCTGGACCTCCAGGAACTCCGCGTCGTCGAGGACGTGCTCGATCACCGTGCGGATGTCGTACGGCTGGTTGGCCGAGTCCGGGATCAGGGTGTCCAGTTCGCGGTCCTCGTCACTGACCTCGAGCGACGCGGCTGCCTCGACCACCACCGGCTCGTCGAGGTTGTTCGACGGCAGGTACGACAGCAGCGCCTTGACGTAGTCGACCGCGTCCTCCTCGTCGCTGGCGAGGTAGTGCGCGTTGCCGCTGCGGGAGTTGTGCGTCCGCGCGCCGCCCAGCTCCTCCATGCCGACGTCCTCGCCGGTCACCGTCTTGATCACGTCCGGGCCGGTGATGAACATGTGCGAGGTCTTGTCGACCATCACGGTGAAGTCGGTGACCGCCGGGGAGTAGACCGCGCCGCCGGCACAGGGCCCCATCACCAGTGAGATCTGCGGGATGACGCCGGAGGCCCGCACGTTGCGGAAGAAGATCTCGCCGTAGAGGCCGAGCGAGACGACGCCCTCCTGGATGCGTGCGCCGCCGGAGTCGTTGATGCCGACCACCGGGCAGCCGATCTTCATGGCCAGGTCCATCACCTTGACGATCTTCTCGCCGAAGACCTCGCCGAGTGAGCCACCGAAGACCGTGAAGTCCTGCGCGAAGACGCACACCTGCCGCCCGTCCACCGTGCCGTAGCCGGTGACCACGCCGTCGCCGTACGGGCGGTTGCGCTCCAGCCCGAAGGCGGTGGACCGGTGCCGGGCCAGCTCGTCGAGTTCGACGAAGGAGCCCTCGTCGAGCAGCATCTCGATCCGCTCGCGGGCGGTCTTCTTGCCGCGCGCGTGCTGCTTCTCCACGGCACGGGCCGACCCGGCGTGGACCGCCTCGTCGACCCGGCGCTCCAGGTCCGCCAGCTTGCCCGCGGTGCTGTGCATGTTGGTCCCGGTCTCGGTAGTCACCCAGGGAATATAACGATGGTTCAGGTGGGTGCCGCTGTGCAGTACGCCTCAGTGTCGACCGGGGCACCGCCGTAGGCTGGCGGAATGCCGGGCTCCCCGTACACCGATCTGAACCGCCCGCCGCTGTCGGCGGCCCGGCTGCGCCGCGCGTTGGTCGCGCCGAACGGGCCCTGGGCCCGGTTGGAGCTGCACGCCGAGACCGGTTCCACGAACGCCGACGTGGCCGAGGCCGCCCGCGCCGACGAGCCCGAGGGCCTGGTCGTGGTCGCCGAGCGGCAGACCGCGGGGCGTGGCCGGCGCGGTCGGGTCTGGCAGTCGCCGGCGAGGGCCGGCATCGCGACGAGCGTGCTGCTGCGGCCCGGCGAGGCCGTGCCGGAGCGCGGCTGGCTGCCGGCGGCCCCCACGGGGTACGGGTGGCTGCCGTTGCTGGCCGGCGTGGCGCTCGTCGAGGCGGTGGCCCGGCTGGCCGAGCTGGAAGCCACCCTCAAGTGGCCGAACGACCTGCTGATCGACGACGCGAAGTGCGCGGGCGTGCTGGCCGAGGCGGTGCCCGGACGGTCGCCCGACCAACCGCCGGCGATCGTGCTGGGCATCGGGCTGAACGTGACGTTGCGCGCCGATGAGCTACCGGTGAATCCGACCGGGCTGCCGGCCACCTCACTCCAGCTTGCCGGTGCGGTGGCCACCGATCGGGATCCGCTGCTGCGGGCGTTGCTGCGGGCGGTCGCCGACTGGTACGACCGTTGGCGCTCGGCGGGCGGCGACGCGGTGGCCAGCGGCCTGCGCGACGCCTACCTGGCGGCCTGCGCGACGGTGGGCCGGGAGGTACGCGTCCTGCTGCCCGACGGCGACTCGCTGACTGGCACCGCCACCGGGGTGGACCCGGACGGCCAACTGATGGTCACCACTCCGACCGGCACCCGAACCCTGGCCGCCGGTGACGTCCTGCACCTCCGCTGACCATCCCACCCCGCGATCTTGCGGTCGCTGTCCCGGCGGATCGGGTGAAGGCCGCGCAACGACCACCGCAAGTGCAGGATCACGGACAGCGGGTGGGGCCGCGTGGCGGATGTTGTGCGGGGGAGTGGGGGGTTTACCGTCTGCGCGTCCAGAAAATCGCGTTGGAGGTTCCCGTGGCGTTTCCCGAAGACGTGCTCACCGAGGATGAGCATGTCGTGCTGCACCTGCACCCGCACTGGAAGGCGTTGATACGGCCGATCGCGGTGCTGGTGTTGGCCATCGCCGCGGTGGTGGTCGGCGTGCTCCTGTTGCCCCAGAGCGGCGGTGGTTCGATCGCGCTGGCCGTGATCGGGGCGGTCGCCCTGGTCGCGGTGCTCTGGCTCGGTCTGTGGCCGTTCCTGGTCTGGCGCACCACGCACTACCTGTTCACGAACGAGCGGGTCCTGCTCCAGCAGGGTGTCTTCTCCCGGGACCGGCGGGACCTCCCGCTCGCCCGGGTCAATGACCACTCGATGAACCAGCGTTTCGTCGAGCGCCTGCTCGGCTGCGGGACGCTCACCATCGAGTCGGCAGGTGAGCGCGGCCAGTCGGTGCTCGCCGACGTGCCGGACGTCGGCAGGGTGCAGACCAAACTGTACGAGCTGGTCGAGGCGCAGCACGACAAGCACTCGCTCGGCGACGGCGAGATGCGCGACATGCTCGCCGACATGCAGGACGGCAAGTCCTTGCGCGACACCACGAGCTGAACGGGCCGGTAAGGACCCGCCCCTGCCGCGAGGCCGGGGGCGGGTCAGCCGGGTGAGCCGCTGCGGCCGGTCGGGCTGCCGTCGGACGAACCGACGGGGGACGGCTCCGCCGCGAGCGGGCCGCTGTCGAGCTGGTCAGCGTCGGTCGGGGCAGCACCGGCGGTGTCGGCGGGACCGGCCTCGGCGGAACCGGCCTCGGTGGGGCCGGGCTCGGTGGGGCCGGGCTCGGCGGGGCCGGGCTCGGCGCGGTCTGCCTCGACGGGATCTGCCGCGGTGGGGTCTGCCTCGGCGGGGTCCGCCTCGACCGGGCGCACGGCGAACCAGCCACGGAAGCGGGTCCGCAGCACCTCCTGCTCGGGCCGGTCGTCCGGGCCGAGGCGCAGCATGGTGCCGGTGAGGCTGACGGTGCCGAGCCCGGGGCGGGCGGTCGACGGTCGAGCGCCCATCACGTCCACCCGGACCGCGAGCCGGTCGCCGGCCCGCACCGGGGCGAGCCAGCGCAGCTCCTCCAGACCGGGGGACGCGTCGGCGGCGGCCCGGGACAGCAGGTGGTCGACGTAGGCGCGCATGAACAGACTGACCGTGTAGAACCCGCTGGCGATCAGACCGCCGTGTCGGCTCGCCGCGGCCAGATCGGGATCGACGTGGTACCACTGCGGGTCGAAGCGGCGGGCGAACGCGACCATCTCGTCGGCGTCGACGGTGACCACGCCGAGGTCGACGGTGAGCCCGGGGACGAGGTCCTCGAAGAACAGCTCTGCCGGTCGCCCCGTGCCGGAGCGGGTGTCGGGCGTCGTCACCGGCGGGGCACGCGGCGGGTGCTGACGCGAAGCTCCGCGGCGAGTTCCGCGTCCAGATCGGCGGCGGGGCTGACGCTCAGTCGGGTGGGTCGGCCCTGAGTGGGTGCGCCGGGTGGAGGGTCGGCGCGTTGCGCGGACTCCGACTCCTCCAATTCGGACACGGACTCCGCCAACTCGGCGACCGGGTCCATCTCGGCCATGGTGTCCCACTCGTCCCGCGGAATGCTGTGCCAGGTGTCCTCGGGCTTGGCGGCCTCGTCCTGGGGCGGTGCGACGGGTTGGAAGACGAAGGTCCGGTACGACCAGAACCGGAACAGCGTGGCGAGCAGGACGCCGACGGTCTTGGCCAGATTCAGCGCCAGCAGACCGTGTACGCCGAGGCCGTACTTGGCCGCCGCCACGGCACCCAGCTCAATGAGCAGACCAGCGCCGTTGAAAAGGAAGAAAAGGAGATATTCCCGGCGAAGCGCTGATTTCGGGCGATCACGGTACGTCCAGTGCCGATTCATGAGGTACGACGTGATCGTGGCGACGATGGTCGCGATCACCGTCGCCTTCAACTGCCCATTGACGAAAACCGTCAGTGCGAGGGCGTTGAACACCGCGTAATTGATGACGGTGTTGATGCCGCCGACGATGCCGAACTTGAGCGCCTCGTGGATGAACTTCTGCCAGCGCTCAGGCAGCAGACGGACAAGACGCATGCGAAACACCTTAGGGCAGTCGGTGCGGCCGGCGATCACCGGCCGAACGAGATGGGCGGCAGGTCACGCCCTGTGGTCAGGGTCGGGATTCACCTGCGGAACGGTCGGGGTTCCCGCTTCGACGAAGACGAACCGCCGGTAGGACCAGAATCGGAACAGCGTGGCGAAGCCGGTGCCGACGATGTAGCTGGCGAGGTTGTCCGCCAGGCGCGTCTGGAACACGGCCGGCCAGATGGCTCCGAGACCGTAGCGGCTGAGCGCGAGGCAGGCGACCGTGATGCCGAGCCCGACCGCGTTGAAGAAGAAGAAGAGAGCGTACTCGCGGGCCGCGTTGCTGCGCTGGCGGTGCCGCCAGGTCCAGAACCGGTTGCCGACGAAGGCGACAGTGGCCGCGATCACCGTGGAGATCGTCTTGGCGGTCAGCTCCTCGACGCCGTGTTTGCTCGTCAGGTAGTTGAAGAGCGCGAAGTCGACGAGGAAGGCGAAGCCACCCACGGTGGCGAATTTGCTCATCTCGCGGAGCAGGTGACCGAAGCGGTCGAGCAGCATGCCGACGAGACCCCGTCGGGTCTGCCGGGGACCCGGTTGCTCCCCGGTCATCGTGGCGGCCACGGAGGGAGCCTACCGGCTGCCGGCCAGTCGCAGGGGTAGCAACGGCAAGCGGGCGTGGTCTCCCGAAGAGCCCAGCGCCACGTGCGTAACCGTTGCACAGAGCGTAGCCAATTGGGAGGACTGAGCCGGCACGGAACGGGAATCCCCGCATCGGTCGGCGGGGCAGGTCCACGGCCCGACCGCAACAAGCGTCCGCCGGGGTGCACAACAAGATTTGCGTGAAACTGCGCGGGAAAGCGGGTATCAGCTCGTGATGCCGCAGCGAGGCCGTAGCTTGTGCAGTTCTTCACAACCTGTCCCACTGACTCGGAAGGCTGCCCGGTTTACGCTGAGGCCAATCCCAGGTTCCACGAAGGCGACGCATAGCGCCGCCGAGTCTCGTGCATCCCATAGATCGGTCAGCGTCGACCACAAGGAGATGTGTCATGGTTGCTCCGGCTGTTGTGCGGGGTATTGATCAGGCCCCGACGTCCCATCCGAAACTGCTCGCCTGGGTCCGTGAGGTCGCGGAACTGACCACCCCCGACCGTGTCGTCTGGGTGGACGGCTCCGACGAGGAGTGGCGTCGCCTCACCGACGAGCTGGTCGAGGCCGGCACGCTGATCCGGCTCAACCCGGAGAAGAAGCCGAACTCGTTCTACGCGCGTACCGACCCGTCCGATGTCGCACGGGTCGAGGAGCGCACCTACATCTGCTCCGTCGACGAGGCGGACGCCGGCCCCACCAACAACTGGATGGCGCCGGCCGAGATGAAGCGGACGATGACGGATCTGTACCGGGGCTCGATGCGCGGTCGCACGATGTACGTCATTCCGTTCGTGATGGGCCCGGTCGAGGCGGAGTCGCCGATGTTCGGTGTCGAGATCACCGACAGCCCGTACGTGGTCGCCTCGATGCGCATCATGACGCGGATGGGCACCCGGGTTCTCGAGGCCCTGGGCGACGACGCGGACTTCGTGCACGCCCTGCACTCGATCGGCGCGCCGCTCGCGCCCGGTCAGCAGGACGTCGCCTGGCCGTGCAACGAGACCAAGTACATCTCGCACTTCCCGGAGACCCGGGAGATCTGGTCGTACGGCTCCGGTTACGGCGGTAACTCGCTGCTGGGCAAGAAGTGCTACTCGCTGCGGATCGCGAGCGTGATGGGCCGGGACGAGGGCTGGCTCGCCGAGCACATGCTGATCCTCAAGATCACCTCGCCGGAGGGGCGGGTCTACCACATCGCCGGCGCGTTCCCGTCCGCCTGCGGCAAGACCAACCTCGCCATGGTGGAGCCGACGATTCCTGGCTGGAAGGTCGAGACCATCGGCGACGACATCGCCTGGATGCGGTTCGGCCCGGACGGCCGCCTCTACGCGGTCAACCCGGAGTACGGCCTGTTCGGCGTCGCGCCCGGCACCGACTGGAAGACCAACGCCAACGCCATGCGCACCCTGGACCGGGGCAACTCCGTCTTCACCAACGTCGGCCTCACCGACGACGGCGACATCTGGTGGGAGGGCATGGGTGAGCCGCCGGCGCACCTGGTCGACTGGAAGGGCAACGACTGGACGCCGGAGAGCGACAGCTTGTCCTCCCACGCGAACAGCCGGTTCTGCACCCCGATCACCCAGTGCCCGATCCTCGCCGACGAGTACTTCGACCCCAACGGCGTACCGATCGACGCGATCCTCTTCGGCGGCCGCCGCAAGGACACCGTCCCGCTGGTCACCGAGGCCCGCGACTGGGTGCACGGCGTCTACATGGGTGCGACGCTCTCCTCGGAGACGACCGCCGCCGCGTCCGGCGCCGTCGGCGTGGTCCGGCGGGATCCGATGGCGATGCTGCCGTTCATCGGCTACCACGCCGGGGACTACTTCCGGCACTGGATCGAGATGGGCAAGGGCACCGACGGCGACGAGTCGAAGCTGCCGAAGATCTACTACGTCAACTGGTTCCGCAAGGACCCGGACGGCTCGTTCCTCTGGCCGGGCTTCGGGGAGAACTCCCGGGTGCTCAAGTGGGTCGTCGAGCGGATCGAGGGCACGGCGGACGCCGTCGAGACGCCCGTCGGCATGGTCCCCGCGCCGGACGCCCTGGACGTCGAGGGCCTGGACATGACCCCGGAGGACGTGCGGATCGCGCTGAAGGTCGACCCGGACGAGTGGCGCAACGAGCTGCCGATGATCACCGAGTGGTTCGAGAAGTTCGGTGACAAGCTGCCCGGCGTGCTCTGGGCCGAGTTGGACGCGCTGCGGGCACGCCTGGACGCCGCGCAACCGCAGCGATAGGTGTGAACGAGCCCCCTCGCGGGCAACATCGGATGTCATGACGACGGCCGCCGAGACCCAGGTCCGGCGGCCGTCCGCCGTCCGGGTGCTCACCATCCTGCTGGCGACGACGGCGGCGGCCACCGTCGTGGTCGAGCTGCTCAACTGGTGGTACGCCCCAGAGCAGGGCTTCGGGCTGGCCGTCCGCACCGGCTGGGCCATGCTGCGTTCGTTCGGCTTCCTGCTGCTGATCGGGCATGTCCGACGGGGTCGTACGGTGGCCCGCCCGTTCGGGCTGATCCTCGCGGTCACCACGATCTTCGCGGTCGGCCGGCTCATCGTGCCCCGGCAGGGGGTGCCGCCGCTGCCCGGCCTGCTCGGCTTCGCCATCCTCACGGCCCTCTGTGTCGCGGTGGTCTGGCTGCTCTACCGCTCGTCGGCGTTGGCCGGGCACCTGGTCCGGCACCGTCCACGCCTCGTCATCGACTCCGACGGCATCTCCTGGCGGGAAACCCCACCACGCCGACCACAGGCCAGCGCCTGGTTGTTGACCAGCCGGGTGGCCGCCTTCACCTACAGCCCGCTGATGCTGGTGCCGGCCCTGGTCGCCGGTGGGTCCATCCTGGACGGTCGACTGACCGCGGTGCCGGCCGTGCTCCTCTGGTTCGGCGCGGGCATCACGGCCAGCTACGCCGTGCTGTTCTGTACCGCGTTCCTGATGCGAGGCAAGGACTGGGCGCGCCGCCTGCTTGTCGTCGTCACTGTGGTCGTACTCGCCGTGGATCTGCCGCTGTGCTGGTGGTTGCTGGGCGTGGACGGCCTCATCCGCGACGGCGCCCCGCTGGTGGCGGCCGCTGGGCTGGCCCTCTACGGCCTCCGCCGAGCCGCCCGCACCCCCGACGCCACACCAGCCTGAACCCCAACCCTGACCGGGCGGGGACCCCATCGATGCCACTGGCCGGCGCCCCGGCGGCCGACCCAGCCCGGCACCCCGCGCGGGGCCCGGCCCTGACCAGCCCGGGCCTTGACCAGCCCGGGCCTTGACCAGCCGGGCCTTGACCAGCCCGGGCCCTGACCAGCCCGGGCCCTGACCAGCCCGGGCCCTGACCAGCCCGGGCCCTGACCAGCCCGGGCCCTGACCAGCCCGGGCCCTGACCAGCCCCTGCCCAGCCACCCCTTTGCTCTGCACCGCCCTTTGCTCTGCACCCATATAGGCGACGGTCACGGACGGTAACCGTCGCGTATGCGGGTGCAGAGCAAAGGGCGGTCGTCAGTCCTTTCGGTCCCGTGCGGCAGCGGCCTTCACAGGCGGGCAGGGGGCAGGATGGCGGGTGGCGCCGGTCACAGCGCTCGGCGTCGGGGCGGCTTCGGAGATCGGCGGGCGGGCGGCCGGAGGGCCGACCGGACCGCTCGACGGGAGCGGCCGCGCCGCGTCGGACCGGAGGGAGGCGCGCGGTGGACGACGAGTTCGACGTGGTGGTGGTGGGGGCGGGGCCGGCAGGGGCGGCTGCCGCGCTGACGGCACGCCGGGCGGGGGCCAGCGTGCTACTGCTGGACCGGGCCGACTTTCCCCGGGACAAGGCGTGTGGTGACGGGATCGCCGCGCACTCGGTGGACGTGCTCGCCGAGCTGGGGGTGACCGAGGCCGTGGCGGGGTACGCGCCGCTGCCGGCGTTACGCATGATCGCGCCGGGTGGCGGTGCGGTGGCTCGGGCGCTGCCCCGGCCCGCGTACACCGTGCCCCGGGAGGTCTTCGACGCCCGGCTGGTGGCGGCCGCCGTGTCAGCGGGCGCGCAGCTGCGTCGGCACACCGTGCGCCAGGTCGAGCCGCGCGCCGACCGGGTGGTGCTCGACGGGCAGGTGTCCGGCCGGGTGGTGATCGGCGCGGACGGCGCCGGGTCCGTGGTACGTCGGGCGCTCGGCCACCAGCAGAACCCGGACCGGCATCTCGCGCTTGCCATCCGGGGCTACGCTCCGGCGCTGCCGGGCCCGTCCGAGCAGCTCATCGTCACGTCGAAGGCACGCTGGCCGGCGTACGCCTGGTCGTTCCCGATCGGCGACGGTCGGGCGAACGTCGGGTACGGGGAGGTGCTGCGCGGTGAGCCGCTGAGCCGCGCGTACCTGCTGGACCGGCTGGCCGCGCTGCTGCCCGGCACCGACCTGGCGACCGTGACCGCGTTGCGCGCCCATCATCTGCCGCTCTCCACCCACCGGCCGACGCCGGGGCGGGGGCGCACCCTGCTGGCCGGGGACGCGCTGTCTCTGATCAATCCGTTCACCGGCGAGGGGATCTTCTACGCGTTGCTCTCCGGCGCGCTGGCCGGGTCGGCGGCGGCCCGTTCGCCCGAGAGCGCCGCCGGGCAATACGCCAACGGGTTGCGTCGCCGCCTCGGCACCCACCTGCGGCACAGTTCGGTCGCGGCCTGGCTGGCCCGGCGGCGTCGGGTGGTGGACGCGGCGGTCCGGGCCGCCCGTCGGGACGACCGGGTGTTCTACGACGTGGTCGAGCTGGGTCTGGGTGACGGCCGGCTCACCGGACGTACGCTGGCGATGATCGGCATCGGTCTGCGCGGCGGGGATGGGGCTCCGAGGCAGTGAACTGGGGCGTGGGTCGCTACGCTGCTAGGTGATGACGCTGCGGAACCTTATCTACTCCGTGTACGAGCGCCGGCTCACGGCGAAGCTCGCGGGTAAGCCGGTGCCCCGGCACGTCGGGGTGATGTGTGACGGCAACCGTCGCTGGGCGAGGGAGATGGGCTTCGTCGACCCGAACGACGGGCACCGGGTCGGCGCGGCGAAGATTAAGCATGTCCTCGGCTGGTGTGACCAGGCCGGTGTCGGGCACGTGACCCTATATCTGCTGGCCACCGACAACCTGCGTCGCCCGGCGAGCGAGCTGGACCCACTCCTCAAGATCATTGAGGATCTGGTGGTGGAGTTGTCCGAGGAGGGCAACCCGTGGCGGCTGCGCATCGTCGGGGCGCTCGACCTGCTGCCGGCACAGACCGCCACGGCGCTCAAGGGCGCCGAGGAGCGCACCCGTGACCGCACCGGTGGCGCGGAGGTCAACATCGCGGTGGGCTACGGCGGTCGCCGGGAGATCACCGACGCGGTCCGGTCGCTGCTGCTGGAGTACGCCGCCACCGGCGGCACGCTCGAGGAGTTGGCCGAGGTGCTCGACGTCGAGCACATCGCCGAGCACCTCTACACCCGAGGTCAGCCCGACCCGGATCTGGTCATCCGCACAAGTGGTGAGCAGCGGCTGTCCGGCTTCATGCTCTGGCAGTCCGCGCACTCGGAGTTCTACTTCTGCGAGCTCAACTGGCCGGATTTCCGGCACATCGACTTCCTGCGGGCGCTGCGCTCGTACGCCACCAGACAACGCCGCTACGGCGCCTGACCCGGCGGCGACGTCGTCCGTCTGTCGCCGCCGGTCAAGGTCGGTCAGGGCAGGTGGGTCAGCGCCCGGGTGAGGAAGTCGCCCAAGGCTGCCGGCGACTCGATGGTCAGGTCGGCGGCGTTGGCCACTTCCTGTCCGGTCTCCGGGTTGGCCACCGCCACACAGACGCCGAGGAAGTCCGGATCGGCGGCAGCGCGGGCGCGCAGCGCGGCGAAGGCCTTGATGTCGGAGACGTCGTCGCCGAAGTACCAGGCGCCGGTGGCGCCCTTGATCGCCTCGCCGATCACCATGCCCTTGTCCCGGTCGACAGGTGGCTTGAGCTCCAGCACCATCCGCCCGGCCTGCGAGCGCAACCCCAGGCGGTCGGCCTGCGCCTGCCCCCACTGCTGCACGGTCGCGCCGAGTTGCGGGGCGGTACGCCAGTGCAGCGCGACGGAGAGCCGCTTGTACTCCACGAGCGTGCCGGGCGGCAGCTCCGCCCGAGCCAGGTCGGCCAGCTCCTCCATGGTTGGCACCCAGGGCAGCGCGGCCGGTTCGGTGACCGTCTCGCCACCGGAGTGGCTGTGCTCCAGCCCGTAGAGCCCGTAGAGGTCCACGCCGACGAGCCCGCCGAGCTGGTCCCGGAGGAACTCGACGGGTCGGGCGGAGACGATCGCGACCCGCTGCACGACCGGGGCGAGTGCCTCGATCGCAGCCAACGCCGAGGGCGCCGCGCGGACCGCGGTCGGATCGTCGTCGACTGGCGCGAGCGTGCCGTCGAAGTCGAAGAAGAGCACGGTTCCGGCCGCCCGACTGGCGGTTATCCGCCAGGCGTGGTCGGCGTTCAACGGGGTCCTCGGCTGCTGATTGCCCAGATTCAACGGCGGCACGCGCGTCAGCGTACCCCGGCGATCCAGGCTCATTCCTGGCCGAGTGAACCCGTTTCGCGGTACGCGATCAGCGTTCGGCGGCTCCTCGTCCGCGCCGGCCGAACGGCACCACAGCCGCCTCCTGGCCGTGGCTCAACAGGTAACCCTCGACGAACCCGGTGTTGCGATCGCCGGTGTGGTTCTCGATCTCGTTGAGCCGGGCCACCAGGAACTCGGTGAGCGCGCTGAGCCGGTTGTTCAGACGCTCGTGCAGCTCGGCGACGACGGCCAGGACGACCGCGGTGCCGGCGGTGATGAGCGCAAAGAGGTTGACGAGCAGCGGAAGCTGCCCGCCGTCGACCGCGAAGGTCACTGTGTTGCCGGTCGCCCAGAGTGTCAACGACACCGTTGCGACCACGACTGCCAACCACTTCAGGGTCATGGACAGACCCCTCCTTCTGTCCCGCAGGGCTGGGTTCGGCCTTGTCCCGTCCCCCCGCCGATGACGAGCCCAAGCAGTACGAATAGGGACGCTAGCGTGCCCGTTCCGACCCCGGAGGCAAACGAATGAACCTGACCAGGCGTTCTTTCGCCATCTGAGGAACTAGCCTGCCTGATTGCCCCTTTTTCGGACATCGACCGGCAACGTTGGGCGGTATGCGAGGTATCTAATGGTTTCGCGGATGTGGAACTTCTCCGCATCCGACACCTGCGGATCGATCAGCCGGCGCAGCAACGCCTCCACGTCCGGGTCCATCGGAGGGGCGGCCTGGCCGGTCCGCGGGCCGGCGGCGGTGCGGTCCCAGCCAAGCGCGGCGAAGGCGGCGGCCGGGTTGAGGCCCAGGCCCTCACAGAAGGCGACCACCCGTTCGGCCTCCGGGTCGCTGGCCCAGTCGCCGCGGACCCAGCGGTTGATGGTCTGCCGGGAGACGCCGGTACGCCGGGACACCTCGGTGCCGCTCCAGGCTCGGGTCGCCCGTGCCTCGTCCAGGGCCCGTCGGACGAAGGTGGCGAAGGCGATCTTCCGCGCATTGGCCGTCTCGGTCACCCCGTGACGGTACGGCCAGCCGACTGCGGCTGCGCGCCCCGGCTCGCCACTGTCACGCGGACGTGACGAAGGCTTCGGATTTCCGGTAAACGAGTCAGTGTCACTGTTGAGGGGTGTCACGCGGGCAGAATAGATGAACGTAGTGGCAAACGTAAGCGGACGAAAAGCTGATACTGTCACGCCCATGGGACAATCTACGGTGTGTCACGTGCATGAGACGATTGGTGCTCGCGTGCGTCACGCCCCCGGTGCCGGGGGGTCGAGGTGACCGAGCTCGCCACCCGCGCCCAGGCCTTCGGGCTGATCGCCGAGGGGGTCGCCGCAGGGCTCACCGCCCCCTGGCGCCTCTACCTCGCCCGAGGCTGCCGCTACCTGTCGCTGAGCGTCGGCGACCGTGCCGAGTGGAACGCCTGGCGTACCCATCTCGGCTGCCCGGAGCTGAGCGTCCGGGTCTACGACGCCGGCGGTGAGATCCGCCGGTCCTCGGTCGCCGAAATCGTGCTCGACGGCTGCCGGATCAGCGTCGAACTGGTCGAGGAGGTCAGCACCGACGACCTGGACCGGCTACTCGTCGCCGACCCCACCACCATCGAGCCGGAGGAGCGATGACCTGGCGTCCGGGCTGGGCCGGAGCTGCCCGATGAGCCCGTTCCTCGCGGTGTTCCTCGTGCTGGTGCTCGGGGCCACCAGCTACGCGGCCGGGCGGCTGCACGGCCAGCTCAGCTACCGCATCGGCTACCGCTTCGGTTACCGACAGGGCTACTTCGACGGTGACCGGGGCGCCTGGAACCGACGTCGTCGGGACGCCCAGGCGGCCATCGCCTCGGCCCTGTCGGTCTCGCCGGCCGGGGTGGTCCGCTCCGCCGGTGCGGTCGCCCGCCCCGGCACCACGTACACCGGCTCGTCGTTCAGCGCGCCGGCCGCCCCGATCACCGGGCGGCACCCGACCGGCACGCTCGTCCGACGTACCGGGTGAGGTCGGGCGGCGGGTCACGCCCGCCGACCGGCGCCACGAACGCGGTGCGTCGTCCGCGGCGGACACGCACCGTCGGGGTCACGTCAGACCGGTGACGGTGGCCCCACCGGCCGGGATGCGCGCAGGGGGCATGCATCCCGGCCGGTTCACACCGGCCCGCCACGACGGAAGCGCTGGTGACAGCCACGGCGGGCGGCTGTTCGCGCATCCGACTGCGGAGATCCACGTTCGGCCTCTAGCCGGACGGGTCCGGCGGGGCTAGCGTCTAGGCATGGCACGGGGTTCTCCCGAGCCAGCCGGTCCGCCCGGATCTGCGACCTCGCGCACGGGGTTCCGCATCCGACCCCGTGTCCCCGGGCACCGGAGGAGGCGGAACGCGGGTGGCGGGTGCCCATCCGTCGGAGCAGGCCTGTGACGACTCGCCGTACCCCTGCCGGTGCCGACCAGACCCCGGCCGCGACTGCCACGACCCGCCGCGCCACCAGGAGCCGCCGCTCGGCGGCCGCCGAGCCGGCCGACCCCAAGGAGCCACGACCAGCCGGCCAGGCATTTGTCCTGGACACGTCGGTGCTGCTCTCCGATCCGGCGGCGTTCCACCGGTTCGCGGAGCACGAGGTGGTGCTGCCTCTGGTGGTCATCACCGAACTCGAGGGCAAGCGCCACCATCCGGAGCTGGGCTGGTTCGCCCGGCAGTCCCTGCGGATGCTCGACGACCTGCGGGTCCGGCACGGCCGGCTCGACCGGCCGGTGCCGGCCAACGACGTCGGCGGCACCCTGCGGGTGGAGCTGAACCACACCGACGACGGCGTCCTGCCGCCCGGGTTCCGCACCGAGAGCAACGACGCCCGGATCCTCTCCGTCGCGCTCAACCTCGCCGCCGAGGGGCGGGAGGTGACCCTGGTCAGCAAGGACATGCCGCTGCGGGTCAAGGCGGCCTCGGTGGGTCTGCGCGCCGACGAGTACCGGCACGGCCAGGCCAGCGACCCGACCTGGACCGGTATGTCGGAGCTGGAGTTGAGCGAGGAGCAGATCGGCCAGTTGTACGCGGGCGAGACGCTCGACCTCGACGAGGCGGCCGGGCTGCCCTGCCACACCGGCCTGGTGCTGCACTCGGGGCGTGGCTCCGCACTCGGTCGGGTGCTGCCGGACAAGTCGGTGCGTCTGGTCCGGGGCGACCGGGAGGCGTTCGGGCTGCACGGCCGCTCGGCTGAGCAGCGGATCGCTCTCGACCTGCTGCTGGACGAGTCGATCGGGATCGTCTCGCTCGGTGGTCGGGCCGGCACCGGTAAGTCGGCGCTGGCGCTCTGCGCCGGGCTGGAGGCGGTGATGGAGCGCCGTCGGCACAAGAAGGTGATCGTGTTCCGCCCGCTGTACGCCGTCGGTGGCCAGGAGTTGGGCTACCTGCCGGGCTCGGAGTCGGAGAAGATGTCGCCGTGGGCCCAGGCGGTCTTCGACACGCTCGGCGCGGTGGTGCACGAGAACGTGCTGGAGGAGGTCACCTCGCGGGGCATCCTGGAGGTGCTGCCGCTGACCCACATCCGGGGGCGCAGTCTGCACGACGCCTACGTGATCGTGGACGAGGCCCAGTCGCTGGAGCGCGGAGTGCTGTTGACCGTGCTCTCCCGGATCGGGCAGGGCTCCCGGGTGGTGCTCACCCACGACGTGGCCCAGCGGGACAATCTGCGGGTGGGCCGGCACGACGGGGTGACGGCCGTCATCGAAGCGCTGAAGGGTCATCCGCTCTTCGCGCACGTCACCCTCAGCCGTTCGGAGCGCTCGCCGATCGCCGCCATGGTCACCGATCTCCTGGAGGACATCCCGAGCTGAGTGGATGATTTGGGGGCCTTTGTCCTGATTCTTGATGTGGCCCAAATCACAATCAGGCTGGTCGGTTTCCCAACAGACTCACTGTGCGCAATCGTGTCCCACGAGCGCCCACGCACCACTGGAATCGTCGGTAATCGTTCGTTCCGCGACGAACGACATCGGCGCCGGTCGGTGCGTCGGTGCGACCGGCATCCGGTCGGGGCGCTCGTGGCACGGCTGACGGCCCGACGGTGGCCGCGCCGCGCCACGTCCTTGCTCCCGACGAAGGGACCACTTCGTGAGTCGGCTGTGGAGCCGGTTGGGTGCCCGTACGGCTGCTGTAGCGCTGCTGTCCGTGGGCGTTGCCGGTGGTTTCTACCTGGGCGAAGACCGGGAAACCCAGCAACAGGGCCTGACCGACAAGGTCAGCGTCGAGGTCGACCGCGCCGACTTCGCGTACCTACGCGAGCGGCAGGCCGCCCACCAGGTGCAGACGTCCAAGCAGCGGGCCGCCGAGTACCAGGCCAAGCTGCGGGCGGCCCAGGCCGCCAAGGAAGCCGCCGAGCGGGCCCGCAAGGCCGAGGCCGCAGCGGCGTCCCGTAAGCGCGAGCGCGACGCGGCCAACGCGGCCGCCAAGCCGTACACCGGAAAGATCCCGGCGTCCTGCGCCGAGTTCAGCGGCAACCGCAAGGTCGGCTGCGCCCTGATGATCGACAAGGGCTTCGCCATCGCCGAGTTCCCGTGTCTGGAGAAGCTCTGGACCAAGGAGAGCGGCTGGAACCACAAGGCCAGCAACTCGTCCTCCGGGGCGTACGGCATCCCCCAGTCCCTGCCGGGCAGCAAGATGGGCACGGTCGCGTCCGACTGGCGCACCAACCCGGCCACCCAGATCATCTGGGGCCTGGGCTACATCAAGGGCAAGTACAAGTCACCGTGTGGCGCCTGGACCTACTTCCAGAACAACGGCCACTACTGACGGCGTCCGAAGGCGGGGCGGGTGATGACCACCCGCCCCGCCTTCGCGCGTACCCGGACGGGACGTGAGTGGCGGTCGGCCGCTTTTGCTGATAGCAGTTGTGGAGTGAGCCTGCACCCGCCAAGCGGCGACCCGTTCCGGTTCGGCACCGAGGCGTTCTACGCCTCGCTCGGCCGGGCCTTCGTCGCCATGTGCGCGGTGGTCCCGTTCCTCTTCCTCATCGAGGCCGTCGACCAGGGGCTCGCGTTCGGCCTGGACGCCACCGCCGGCATCATCCCGCAACGGATCGACGGGTTGGACGGGGTGTTCTTCTCCCCGTTCCTGCACCACGGCTTCGACCACCTCTACAGCAACAGCATCCCGCTGATCCTGCTGGGCACCTTCGTCCTCGCCGCCGGCGCCCGCCGGTTCCTCTGGTCGACCCTGGTCATCATCCTGGTCAGCGGGCTCGGCGTGTGGTTCACCGGCTCACCCAACTCGGTGGTGGTCGGCGCCAGCGGCGTCATCTTCGGCTACCTGGGCATCCTGCTGACCCGGGGCATCGTCGAGCGCAGTTGGTGGAACTTCGCGGTCTTCCTCCTGGTCGGTCTGCTCTACGGCTGGCAACTGGTCGGCATCCTCCCCACCGACGAGCGGATCTCCTGGCAGGGTCACCTGTTCGGCCTGCTCGGCGGGGTGGTGGCGGCGATCCTGTTCCGTCGGCGGCGACCGGCGGTGGACGGCCCCGACTACACCGGTTCGACGCTCAGCCTGCCCTGACCCGATTCTCCGGCGCGCCCCTGGGACGTGCTTGCCCGACCGTCGCCGCCCGCCTACGGTCGAGATCAGCACGCGTTGATCCGTGAGCGGAAAGCGACGGTACGCCATGCGCGAGGTCGATGTCGCCGTGATCGGGGCCGGTCCGGCTGGCCTCTTCGCCGCGTACTACGCCGGGTTCCGGGGGCTGTCGGTGGCGCTCATCGACGCGTTGCCCGAGCCGGGCGGCCAGGTCACCGCCATGTACCCGGAGAAGCTGATCCTCGACGTCGCTGGTTTCCCCGCGGTCAAGGGCCGTGACCTGGTGGCCAATCTGGTGGCGCAGGCTGCCCCGTTCAATCCGCAGTACCTGCTCGGCACCCGGGCCGAGAAGCTCGCCTACGCCGACGGCCGCCCGGTGCTCGGCCTGGCCGGTGGCGAGCAACTCGGGTGCGGCGCGGTCGTGGTCACCGGCGGCCTCGGCAGCTTCAGCCCACGGCCGTTGCCGTGCGCCGACGGGGCCCCCGGCTCCGGGATCGTCTACTTCGTGACCGAGCCCACCGAGCTGACCGGTCGGGACGTGCTGATCGTCGGTGGCGGCGACTCCGCCTTCGACTGGGCGCTGGCCCTGCAACCGCTGGCCCGGTCGGTGACCCTGGTGCACCGACGGGAGAAGTTCCGGGCCCACGCCTCGACTGTCGCCCGGGTGCTCTCGCTGCCGGTGCGGGTGGTGGTCAACGCGGAGGTCACCAGGCTGCTCGGGGAGGGCGCGGTGACCGGCGTCGAGGTGACCGTACGCGGCGGCGCGACCGAGACGTTGCCGGTGGACGTCGTGGTCGCCGCCCTCGGCTTCACCGCCGACCTGGGCCCGCTCGCCGAGTGGGGGCTCCGGCTGGACCGCCGGCACATCCTGGTGGACAGCGCGATGGCCACCAACCTGCCGCGGGTCTTCGCGGCGGGCGACATCACCGAGTACCCGGGCAAGGTCCGACTGATCGCGACAGGCTTCGGCGAGGCGGCCACGGCCGTCAACAACGCCGCCGTGGCGATCGACCCGAGCGCACACCTCTTCCCCGGCCACTCCTCCGACGCCGGCTGACCGTCGAGCCTCTCGCCCCGGCCCCGGCCCCGGCCCGGCTCCCGCCGCCCCGGCTCCCGCCGCCCCTGCCCCGCGGGCCCCTGCCCCGCCGGCCCCTGCCCCGCGGGGCCCTGGCCCGCGCCGATCTTGCACTTTGTGTTGTCGAAACGCGCCTTTAGGTCCGAATTGCCGCAGCACTAAATGCAAGATCGGCGCGGGCGCGGGGGCGGGGGCGGGGGCGGGCGCGGGGGCGCGGGGGCGCGGGGGCGGGGCGGGTTAGTGGGGGCGGGGGCGGTTAGCGGCGGGCTGGGGGTGCCAGGGCGGCGATCAGTACGGCGACCATGGTCAGCGCCGCACCGAGCAGGGTGTTCACCCCGGGGTGCGAGGCCGCGGTGGGGAGGATCAGGTCCAGCAGGACGGCGCCGACGATCTGACCGGCGATGGTGGCCAGGCCGAGCAGCAGCACACCGGTGAAGCGCACGATCGCGGCGGCGATCGCGATGAAGACGATGCCGATCGGGCCACCGAGGTAGAGCCACGGTTCGGTCGGTAGGTGACCGGTGGGCCAGCCGCGTACGGCGATGTCGATCGCGAACGCGACGAGGAGGGTGAGCGTGCCGACGCCGAAGTTGACGAGGGTGGCGGTCAACGCGCTGTCGGCGGCTGCCCGCACCCGGCCGTTGACGGCCTGTTGCCAGGCGATTCCCACCCCGGCGAGCAGCGGCAGCAGGGCCAGCGCCAGCGCGCCCAGGTCGCCGAAGCGGTCCCCGACCGCCAAGCCGACCGCCAGCACGGTGAGCACGGCGCCGGCCATCCGCTGCCTGGTGATCGGCTGTCGGCCGGTCGGCCCGATCCCGGCCCGGTCCACGGCGAGGCTGCTGCCGGTCTGGCCGGCCACCACCGCCACGGTGAACACGGCCACGCCGAGCGTGCCGATGGTGAGCCCCTGGGTGGCCACCAGGAAGGCCCCGCACATTCCGCCGAGGCACTGCCACGGCCGTAGCGCGCCCGTCCGCAGCGCCTGCCGGGTCGCGATCAGCCCGCGCCGGCCGCCGGGGGTCGCGGGTACCAGCACCAGCAGCACCAGCAGGCCGATGCCGAACGAGACCACCGCGGCGGCGAAGCCGTCGTCGAGGCGTACCCCCAACTCGCCGTTGATTCGCGACTGCACCGCCACCGCGACCCCGGAGGCCGACGCCAGCGCGACGCCGGTGATCCGGCGGGTGGCCGACAGGATCTGTGGGGTCGCCGTGTCGGTTGGTGTCACTCCTGCTCGGCCAGCGGACGACCGTCGAAGTCGACAGCGGAGTAGAGGGCCAGCTTCTCCAGCCGGTGGTACGAGTCGATTACCCGGATGGTGCCGCTCTTCGAGCGCATCACGATCGACTGGGTGTACGCGCCACCCGCCCGGTACCGCACCCCGCGCAGCAGGTCGCCGGAGGTGACCCCGGTCGCCACGAAGAAGCAGTTGTCGCCGGTGACGAGGTCGTCGGTGGCCAGCACCCGGTCCAGGTCGTGCCCGGCGGCGATCGCCTTCTCCCGTTCCTGGTCGTCCTGCGGCCAGAGCTTGGCCTGCATGGCACCGCCCATGCACTTGAGCGCGCACGCGGAGATGATGCCCTCCGGGGTGCCGCCGATGCCCATCAGCACGTCGACGTCGGACTCGCCCCGGGCCGCCGCGATGGTGCCGGCGATGTCACCGTCGGAGATGAACCGGATACCCGCCCCGGTCCGGCGGATCTGCGTCACCAGATCGTCGTGGCGGCTGCGGTCCAGCACGCAGACCGTCACCTCGGAGACGTCGGTGCCCTTGACCTTGGCGATCCGGCGCAGGTTCTCGGCGACGCCGGCGTTGATGTCGATCACGTCGGCGTACGCCGGCCCGACGGCGAGCTTCTCCATGTAGAACACCGCGCTGGGGTCGAACATCGCTCCCCGTTCGGAGACGGCCAGCACCGCCACGGCGTTCGGCATGCCCTTGCTCATCAGGGTGGTGCCGTCCACCGGGTCGACCGCGACGTCCACCTCCGGGCCGGTGCCGTCACCGACGTGTTCGCCGTTGAAGAGCATCGGGGCGTTGTCCTTCTCGCCCTCGCCGATCACCACCACACCGCGCATCTGGATCGAGTTGATCAGCTTGCGCATCGCGTCGACCGCGGCCCCGTCGCCGCCCTCCTTGTCGCCCCGCCCTACCCACCGGCCGGCTGCCATCGCGGCAGCCTCGGTGACCCGGACCAGATCGAGGGCAAGGTTTCGGTCGAGATCCTGCGGGATCCGCGTCCTGGTGTTCGTCATGACGGCTACTCCTCCTCGCGACGGTGCGGGGACGACCGGCGGCAGGGAGGCCCCCACTGCCGGCTTTGTCGCTGATCCTCACACGATGGCCGACCGGGCGTCGGCGCGGGGCGGTGATGGCCCGGATACCGCCGGTCGGGCGGCTGCGAAGATGGAGGGGTGGAACCCGCACAGCCAGCCGATCGCGTACCCGCCGACCGCACGCCGCCCGACGGTCAGCCGCCGGCCGACGTCCCCGCCGGCCCTGGTGGTGAGCCCGCCGCGACCGAGCCGACCCCACCGCCGCCGACGGGGTCCGGCAAGTCCGAACGGTCGCCGAAGGACATGGCGATCTCGCTGCTGGTGCTGCTCGTCCCGATCGCGCTCCTGCTGGCGTTCTACCGGGGATTCCTCGGCGGCGACCAGGCCACCACCGTCGACCCGGCGCCCGCCATCGAGCAGGCCCGGTCGGCGAACGTCTTTCCGGTGAGCCAGCCGCGGGGGCTCAGCTCCGACTGGACGACTGTCAGCGCCCGCTACCAGACCGTCGAGGGCGGCGCGAACCTGCGACTCGGCTACCTCACGCCGGAGGGGCGCGGCGTCCAGCTGCTGCAGAGCAGCGTCCCGGCGGACCGGCTGCTCCCCGCCGAGCTGACCAGTCAGGGTCAGCCGCAGGGCCCCACCGAGCTGGCCGGGCGCACCTGGCAGCTCTACACGGCCCGGGGCAACCAGCAGGCGCTGGTCCTGCTGGAGCCGACCCGCACGGTGATCGTCATCGGCGACGCCCGGGACAACGAACTCCGCGAACTGGCCGGTTCGCTGGGCTGACCGGACCGGGAGTCGGGGCCCGTCGGCGGCGAATCTGGGCAACCGGCCCGAAGGGTGATTGTCCGACGCGTCGACAGGGAACAGAGAGGGGGTGATCCTGGCGCGCTGTTCGGCCCGGATCGCGCGACGCAGCCGACGGTGCTGCTGCGTCGCCGGAGTTTCCGGCGCCGACCAGGTCGTCGGGTGACCCCCTTGGGAGACACGTATGACTGTTCGACGACTCGGCGCCGGCCTGGTAGCCGCCGCCCTGATCACGCCCGCACTTGCCGCCTGCGCCAGCGGAACCGGCACCGGCACCGCCGGGTCGACGCCGTCCCCGACGGTGACCGCGTCCGGGGCGGCCAGCCCGTCCGGTGCCCCGGTGGCGGGCGACGCCAAGCAGGCCCTGCTCGACTCCACCAAGGAGATCAGCAACGGGAACTTCCGGTTCACCCTCGCCGGTGCCGGCTCGACGGCGGAGGGGCTGGTGCACCAGCCGAGCCAGAGCGCGGCCATGAAGATCTCGATCGGTGGCCCCTCGTCCGACCTGGCGATGAAGCTCGATGTGATCCACTTCAAGCCGGACAGCTGGGTCAAGCTGGAGCTGAGCGGCCCCACCGCCAACAGCCTGCCCGCGATCAAGCAGCTCAACCTGGGCAAGTACCAGCACCTCGACCAGACCCGGATCAAGGGCAACCGCAGCCTCGGCTTCGACTTCGAGAAGGTCGACCCGGCCGGCAGTGCGGTGCTCACCCAGGGCATCACCGAGGTCCGCAGCACCGGCACCGGCGCGTACGCCGGCACGATCGACGTGACCAAGGCCGCCGAGGCGGGCTCCTTGAACGCCGCCACGATCGCCGCGCTCGGCACCCAGGCGAAGACCGTCCCGTTCACCGCGAAGGTTGACCCGCAGGGCCGGCTCAGCGAGCTGGTGCTGCAACTGCCGGCCGCCGGGCAGACCGCCGCACAGGAGGTCAAGATGACGTACTCCGACTACGGCGCCGCCACCGCCGCGCAGAAGCCGCCGGCGGACCAGGTCGTCGAGGCGCCCGCCGAGCTGTACAGCCTGTTCAACTGAGGTACGCGGGTGGGGCGGCCCGAGCCGCCCCACCCGATCACGATCGTCGCGGCGACGGTCAGGAAGCCGGCTGCTGCCGGGCGGCGTCGATCCGCGCCCGCGCACCATCCAGCCAGCGTTGACAGATCACCGCCAGCGCCTCGCCGCGCTCCCAGAGCGCCAGCGACTCCTCCAGGGACGTGCCGCCGGCCTCCAGCCGCTCCACCACCGAGGCCAACTCGGCGCGGGCCTGCTCGTAACTGAGCCGCTCGTCCGGCCCGGCCTTCGTGTCGTCAGTCATCGCGTTCATCTCAGCACACCACTCCCCACCGCACCGCGTCGCCACTCAGCCATCGACAGTGGCGGCCAGCTCACCGTCGGCAAGTCGTACCCGCAACGGGTCGCCCTTGCCCACCTCCGTCGCCGCGCGGAGCACGTGACCGTCCGCGCGCTGCACGATCGCGTACCCCCGGTCGAGGGTGGCGGCGGGGGAGAGCGCGCGCAGCCGCGCGAGGGTGTGCCGCAGGTCGTCCTCGGCGGCGGCGAGCCGATGCTCCAGGCAGCGGCCGGCCCGCTGCCGCAACGCGGTCAGCTCGGTCGCCCGATGCTCCACCATCACCTGGGGTCGGGACAGCACCGGGCGGGACCGCAGCCCGTCGAGCCGGTGTGTCTCCCGGTCGACGAGATTGCGCACCGCCCGTTCGAGGCGGTGCCGGGCCTGACCGATGAGGCGTACCTCCTCGGTGAGGTCGGGGACGACCCGCTTGGCCGCGTCGGTGGGCGTGGAGGCGCGGACGTCGGCGACGTAGTCGATCAGAGGCGCGTCCGTCTCGTGGCCGATCGCGCTGACCACCGGCGTACGACAGCCGAACACCGCTCGACAGAGCGCCTCGTCGGAGAAGGGCAGCAGGTCCTCGATGCCGCCACCGCCCCGGGCGATGATGATCACGTCGATGCTCGGGTCCGCGTCCAGCACCTTGAGCGCGTCGACGATCTGCGGCACCGCGGACGGGCCCTGCACGGCGACGTTCACCGTCCGGAACTCCACCGCCGGCCAGCGCCGTCGGGCGTTCGTCAGCACGTCGCGCTCCGCCGCCGACGCCCGACCGGTGATGAGCCCGACCCGGCCGGGCAGGAACGGCAGTCGACGCTTGCGGGCGCGGTCGAAGAGCCCTTCGGCGGCGAGCAGCTTCTTGAGCTTCTCCAGTCGGGCCAGCAACTCCCCGAGCCCCACCTGGCGGATCTCGTCGGCCCGCAGGCTCAGCGTGCCCCGGGCGGCGTAGAACTCCGGTTTGGCGTGCAGCACCACGCGGGCGCCCTCGCGCAGCTCCGGCGCACCGGCGTCCAGGACGTCCCGGTTCGTGGTGACGGTCAGGCTCAGGTCCGCCGACGGGTCACGCAAGGTGAGGAAGACGGTGCTCGCCCCGGGGCGGCGGCTGATCTGGGCCACCTGCCCGTCCACCCACACCCAGCCGAGCTTGGCGATCCAGGCCCCCACCTTCTGGCTGACCACCCGCACCGGCCAGGGCTCCTCCGCGCTGCTGGCCCCGCCCCCGCCCACCCGCCCACCCTCAGTCACCCGCCCACCCTACGACCCACCCCACCTGGCCCGTCGATCATGAAGTTATTGCCCTCTGCGTCGGCGTGTCGAGGCAACAACTTCATGATCAACGCTGTGAGGGGTGGGTTGCGGCCCGGTGGCGGGTGGTGGGGTGGCACGTACGATGGGGTGGTGACTGAGGCTCAGGCGACTCACCGGACCGGCAAGCGCGTGCTCCTGGCCAAGCCCCGCGGCTACTGCGCGGGTGTCGACCGCGCGGTGCAGACCGTGGAGGAGGCGCTGAAGCTCTACGGCGCACCGATCTACGTGCGCAAGCAGATCGTGCACAACAAGCACGTGGTGCAGACCCTCGAGGCCCAAGGCGCGATCTTCGTGGAGGAGAACGAGGAGGTGCCGGAGGGCGCCACGGTCATCTTCTCGGCGCACGGCGTGGCACCGGAGGTCTACGAGCAGGCGAAGGCGCGCTCGCTGAAGGCGATCGACGCGACCTGCCCGCTGGTCACCAAGGTGCACCACGAGGCGCGGCGCTTCGCGGCCGAGGACTACGACATCCTGCTCATCGGCCACGAGGGGCACGAAGAGGTCATCGGCACCGCAGGTGAGGCGCCGGCGCACATCCAACTCGTGGACGGCCCGGACGGCGCCGACAAGATCACCGTACGTGACCCGGAGAAGGTGGTCTGGCTCTCCCAGACCACGCTCTCGGTCGACGAGACGCTGGAGACGGTGGCCCGGCTCAAGCAGCGGCTGCCGCTGTTGCAGTCCCCGCCAAGTGACGACATCTGCTACGCCACCTCCAACCGCCAGCACGTGGTCAAGGAGATCGCCGCCGACTGTGACGTGGTGATCGTGGTCGGCTCGACGAACTCCTCCAACTCGGTCCGCCTGGTCGAGGTCGCCCTGGACGCCGGCGCCCGCGCCGGCCACCTGGTCGACTTCGCGCACGAGATCGACGACGCCTGGCTGGAGGGGGCCACGACGGTCGGCCTGACCTCGGGCGCGAGCGTCCCGGACGACCTGGTCCAGGAGGTGCTGGTGCACCTCGCCGCGCGCGGCTTCGCCGACGTCGAGGAGATCACCACCGCAAACGAGCGGCTCACGTTCTCGCTTCCGCAGGAGCTGAAGCGGGACATGAAGGCCGCCGCGGCGCGCGGCTGAGCACGGGAACGAACCCGGGCCGGCGTACGTCAGATCTGGCATGAGGACTCTTCGGCTCGCCGTCCCCGCGCTTGCCGTCTGCGTGGCGCTGAGCGCCTGCGGCGGCCAGGGCGGCGGGGACGGCACACCCACCCCGACCCCGACGGGAGCGCAGCCGGTGACCAGCCAGCCCACGCCCGACCCGACCCCCGCGCCGGCGACCGTCACCCCCACCGTCCCGCCCGGTGGGAAGACTCCGAAGCCGGGCGGCCCGAGCACCCCGCCGGGCGTCCGGGCCACCACCCTCAGCGGCACCGTGCAGGGCGGCGTGGAGCCCGGCTGCGTACTGCTCGACGGCTACCTGCTGATCGGCGGTCCCCGTGACGTGCTGAAGCCCGGCGCGCGGGTCGAGGTCACCGGTCGGGTGGAGCCCGGCATGATGACGACCTGCCAGCAGGGCACCCCGCTCGTCGTCTCGGCCGCCCAACCATCCTGAGGCCGCTGGGCGCGGCCCGGGCCCGCGGTGTCCTGACCGGCAACCCCTCGCGCTGACGAACAGGAGCCCGTCCCCGGATCCGGGGACGGGCTCCTGCCTCTGTCACGCGGTGATCAGTTCACGGCGCCGATGGACACGTTGCCGCGACCCACGACCGCACCCTCGGTGGTGACGATCGCCAGCTCACCGGAGAGTTGACGCCCGTCGGCCGGGACGGCCACCGCGGTCACCGTGCCGGTGATGGTGGCCGACTCGCCGTGCATCAGCGGCACCGCGACGGTCGGAGCGGTGATCGTGCCAAGCGACGCCGACGCGAACGCGTCGTAGTAGTCGTAGGCCGTGCTGGTCCCCGGCCCGTCGACCCCGTACGGCTCCACCACGACACGGTAGGTGCCGGCCGGCGGGTTGGTCACGGTGACCGCCTCCTCCGAGTCACCGTCCGCGGACCGGCCGACCTCGGTGGCACCCCGGTAGACGAACAGGTCCAGGTCGGCGCCCGCGTTGGCGGGGTTCCCGATCCGGGCGGTGAACGTCGAGGTACCCGCCGGGATCTCGACGGTCCACTCCTGGTTGGGGCCGCCCTCGGTGATGGTCGGACGCTCGGTGCGCACACCGGTCAGCGCGCCACTGCGGCCGCTGACCGAGACCGGCCCGAACGCGTTGGTGACGGTCCAGCTCACCGGGGTCGGCTCGCCGGCCTCGACACTCGGCAGTTCGACGAGCGCCGGCTCGACGGTCAGGCCCTGCACCCGCACCTGGAGCTTGAACGGGTTGTTCAGCGCCGGGGAGGTCCGCCGCGACTCCACCTCGATCTCCCAGACCCCGGGAAGCGGGTTCTGGTAGTCACGCTCCTGCGGCTTGCAGACGTTGACATCGGAGAAGTTGGTGTAGCAGACGGTGCTCGTGGTGGCCTCCACCGGCACACCCAGCGGGTTGATCGCGATGAATCGCGTCTGCGAGCCGGTGGCGATCCCGGAGAGGTTCACCTGGAGTGCCTTGGCGCCCTCCGGCACGGTGACGAAGTACGACGTGAAGCCGTTCCGGTCGACCGAGCCCTCGTTGGCGTACGAGAAGGTGGGCTTCTTCACGTCGTTCGAGGCGACCACCACCGTGGACACCTCGAAGTCGACCACGTTCGTGGCCGGGTCGTCGATTCGCATGATCGCGCCGTGCGCGCCCTCGGTGGCCGGCTTGGCGGTGACGCTGATGGTGACGGCCTGGTTGAGCGGCAGCGCGACCGTCTTCGGCGCCTTGAAGGTGCCGTCGTTGCCCTGGAACGTGACGTCGTGCTTGATGGTGCCGGCCGGCCCGCTGGTGCGGGTCAGCTTGACCGGGTAGGTCTTGCTCTGGCCGACCTTGTGGCCACCGGCAGCCGCGGCGCAGCGGTTGTAGACCCCGGTGCCCCGGCCCGGGTTCGGCACGAACTTCACACCGTTCCAGATGGTCAGTTGGTCCGCCAGCGGGCTGCAGACCGGCGCGTCGGAGACGTACGACCGGGTCTCGACGCCCTGGCGCAGCAGCTGCCAGGCACCCGGCACGTTGACCATGCCGTAGCCCTGCGCGTACGTCGGCACGTCCGCGATCGGCTTGGCCGAGCTGAACAGCGCCCGCCGCAGCGCAGCCGGGCTGACACCCCGGTCGGTGGCCTTGGCTGCCGACAGCAGCAGCGCGCCGGCGCCGGCGGTCTGCGGGGACGCCATCGAGGTGCCGTTCAGCATCGCGTAGCCCGGGGGCAGCGCGTAGCCGGCCTCGGGAACCGGGGCGCCGAGCTGCCAGGTAGGTGCGGTGGAGATGGCCGAGCCGGGGGCGGCGATGTTCGGCTTGAAGCCGCCGTCCTCGCGCGGACCACGGGAGGAGAAGTTGAACAGGGCGTTCTTCTTCTTGACGACCGAGCCGTAGTTGGCCAGCCAGGTGTCCTTGCTGATGTTTGCGGCGACGCTGATCACGTTGCTGGCGACGGACGGGTCGCCGACGGTGTTGAGACCTGGGCCGGAGTTGCCGGCCGAAAGGACCAACTGCACGCCGTACGTCTCGATCAGCTCGTTGTAGAGGTTGGTCCTCGCGTTGTTGCCGTCGTTCAGGCCCGGCAGGCCACCGATCGACATGTTGACGATGTCGACACCACGGTTGGCCACCAGGTCGATCATGCCGGTGGTCAGGGCCGCCGCGGTGCAACCGCCGCCCCAGGAGCAGGCGCGGGCGGAGACCAGCTTGGCGCCGGGCGCGGCCCCGTCGAAGGCTCCGTTGCCGAGCATGTCGTTGGCGGCGGTGATGCCGGCGACGTGGGTGCCGTGGGTGCTCTCGACGATGCCGATGTTGACGTAGTCGTAGGTGCCCGGCAGCCCGATGGGCGTGGTGTTCACGTTCTTCCGGAACTCGACGACGAACGGCTGCCGCTCGGCGACAGGTGTCGCCGGGTTGTCCGTACCGAAGTATCCGATGTCGTACTTCTCCCGGTACGGCCGCATGACCGGGTCGTCGGTGAAGTTGAGGTTCTGGTTGGCGTCCACCCGGATGTTGTTGGTGGCCGGGTCGAAGAGCACACCCCAGGTGTCGGTCGTGTCGCCGTCGCGGTTGACGTCACCCCGGGCGTCGCTGTTGGTGGTGACCGACTCGCTGAACAGGTTGAACCGGTACGAGCCGGCCGGTGCCGTCCAGGTGCCGCCGGCGATGGTGAACGAGGGCCCGGCGACCTCGGCCTGCATCCGCCGCCAGGTGCCGTCCTCAAGCGGATCGGTCGCGGTGACCCAGTCGACGATCTTGCGCTCGCCGGTGGTGGTCTGCTGCAACGCCGGGTGGGCCAGGTCCACACCGGAGTCCATGATGCCGATCGTGACGCCCCGGCCGTCCCACGCCGGGTGGGCCGCGGTGAACGCCACCGCGCCGGTCTCGTTCGTCGGCATGTAGGGGTTCTCGGCCGGGGTGGCCCCTCCGGGCGCCTCGGCGGTGGCCTGCCGCGCGCCAGCCGTGCCGGCGGGGGCGCGCTCCGGGGCCGGGTCCGGCAGTTGGATGACCTCGTCCAGGTCGACGGCCGCGACGCCGGGCAGTCGCGCCGCCTTGAGGGCCTTGTCGGTCGGAACCTTGGCCAACACGAAACCGACCCGGTCCTGCCGCTGGCTGACCGTGCCACCCAGCTTGGTGAGGCTGTCGGCGACGTCCCCGGCCGCACCCTTGTCGGTGGCGACGATCAGGGTGACGGTCGGGGCCTTCTTGGCGCGGGCTTCGCTGAGCAGTTTGGCGTCGTGGGCGCCCAGCGTCTCGGCGGCGGTGGCCGGGGAAGCGTCAGGTGTGGTGGCGGGAGCGGCGGCCGCGGTGGCGGCACCACCCATCGTCGTCATGGCGCTCGCCGCCAGGACCGACGCGAAGAGCCCGGCTGAGGTGCGCCGGCTCAGGTTGCGGGGTCTGCTCACGTTCTCTCTACCTCCAGAGAACAGGGCCCCTCAGAGAGGGGCGCTCGGGTGAGCAGAATCTTTCGGGGTATCGACGAGCACTGTCACTACTGGTCAGTCCCTTGTGACCACTTCGTGACATGCGGCTATACGCACTGTCACATGATTGGTGTGCGGGTCGAAACCTCGTCGTCGGCCGGTTCGGCCAGCTCGGGCGCCTGCGGCTGCCGCGGCGTCAACTCGACCTGGGCCGGTGCGGCCAACTCGTCGTCCGAGACGCCCAACTCGGCGAGCTTGCGGGCGCTGACCAGCACCCGGGCCTCCAACGAACCGACCGCCCGGTTGTAGGCGGTCACCGCGCCGGCAAGTGAGGACCCCAGCTTGCCCACGTGGTCGCCGAGGGTGGAGAGCCGGCCGTACAACTCCCGGGCGAGGGTGTGCACGGCGACCGCGTTGCGGGCCAGCGCCTCCTGCCGCCACGAGTAGGCGACCGTGCGGAGCAGTGCGACAAGCGTGGCCGGCGTGGCGAGCACCACGTTGCGGGCGAAGGCGTGCTCCAGCAGCGTCGGGTCCCGCTGGAGCGCGACATCGAGGAACGGGTCGGCGGGCACGAACAGCACCACGAACTCCGGTGAGCTGTCGAACGCCGACCAGTACGACTTGGCGGCCAGGGCGTCGACGTGCCCCCGCAGGTGCCGTGCGTGCGCGTCGAGGTGGGTGTCCCGGCTGCGCTCGTCGCGGGCCTCCATGGCGGTCAGGTACGCGTCGAACGGGGCCTTGGCGTCCACCACCACCGAGCGACCGCCGTGCAGCCGGACCACCAGATCCGGTCGGACGACCTGCTCATCGGTGGCGGCGGTGACCTGCTCGGAGAAGTCGCAGTGCTCCAGCATGCCGGCCGCCTCGACGATCCGGCGGAGCTGGTGCTCGCCCCAGCGGCCCCGCACCTGCGGCGCGCGCAGCGCCGCCACCAGCTGCTTGGTCTCGGTGCGCAGCTCACCGGAGACCACGGTCATCGAGCGGACCTGCTCCCGCAGCTCGGCGTACGCGTCGACGCGGTCGTGCTCCAGCTCGGCCACCCGCTGCTCGTAGCGGCGCAGGGTCTCGTGCAGCGGCGCGACCGCCCTGGCCACCGCCTCCTGGGACTGCGCGGTCGCCTCGTAGCTCAACGCCCGCATGGACTGCTCCAGCCGGCCCTCGCCCTCGCGGGTGGCGGCCAGGGTGGCGTCCAGGCGGGCGATGTCGGCCGCCGACCGGGACCGGGCCGCGAGCCAGCCCACCGCCCCGCCGACACCGAGGCACACGACCACCAGGAGCAGCGTCGAGACGTCCATCACCGGAGCTTGCCAGACGGATACGACGTGACACCCGGGGGTACGTTCGAAGGCATGGAAGCTGTGCTGTGCCTCGCGGTCATCGTCATCGCCGTGGTGGGTGCCGGAGTGCTCGCCGCCTCCCGGAACAACGCGCGTCGACGCACCGCTCTCGGCGACGCCCGGGCGGACGCGCAGCGCTGGTACGAGCGCCTCGGCGGCCAGTTGATGAACCTGCACGGCGACGACCCGGCGGTACGCCAGGCGCTCGCCGACGCCGGCGAGCGGTACAACGCGGCGGGCTCGCAGCTGGAGCAGGCGTCCACGCCGCACCAGTTCGGGCTGGCCCGGGAGACCGCGCTGGAAGGGCTGGCGTACATCCGGGCGGCGCGTACGGCGCTGGGCATCGACCCGGGCCCCGAGCTGCCCACCCTGGCCGCGGCCCGCGGGGTGGGGCAGCTCACCAAGGAACGCGAGGTCGACGTGCAGGGGCAGACCTTCCGGGCCGGACCGCAACCCGGCCGGGAAACGCCCTACTACTACCCCGGTGGGCGTTATCAGGGTCGCCCGGTGCCCGCCGGCTGGTATTCGACGCCGTGGTGGAAGACGGCGCTGGGTGCCGGCGCCGGTGTGCTCGGCGGCATCCTGATCGCCGACGCGCTCTTCTCACCCGCCTTCGCCGACCCCGGGTACGGCTACGACGCCGGCTACCAGGAGGGCTTCGGCGACGGCTTCGACCAGGGCGACGGCGGCGACGGTGGCGGTGACCAGGGCGGCGACTTCGGCGGCGGCGACTACGCCGGCGGCGACTTCGGCGGCGGCGGCTTCGGCGGCGGCGGCTTCGGTGGCGGCGATTTTGGCGGCGGCGACTTCTGACCCCGCCCAATCGGCGTCGATCATGGAGTTGTGGTGGGCGATTCGCCCCTGTCGGCGGCTTTCGCGAGGCACCACAACTCCATGATCGACGTGGCCAGGCCAGGCCAGGCCAGGCCAGGCCAGGCCAGGCCAGGCCAGGCCAGGGCCGGGCCAGGGCCAGGCCAGGGCCGGGCCATCGACGAGGCCGGGCCGGGGCCGGGGCCTAGTGCTCGTACCCCTTGATCAGCCGGTGTTGCGCATTCCGGCGGCGATGCCGTTCACGGTGGTGAGCAGTGCACGCTCCAGGGCGGTGCCGTCGCTCGGCGCGCGTCGGCCGCCCGGGGCGGTGGCGATCGCACGGCCGGCCGCGCCCGACTCCCGGTACTGCCGCAGCAGCGCCACCTGGAGGTGGTGCAGCGGCTCGAGGTAGGTGTCGCGGACGGCAAGGGTGCGTTGGAGCACCGGCGAGTTCTCCAGCAGGGCCGGTGCTGCGGTGATCGCCAGCACCTCCCGCTTGGTCAGCTCGTACTCCTGCTCGATCTGCTCGAAGATCGGGTGCAGCTTCTTCGGCACCAGCGTCTCGACGTACCTACGGGCGATGCTCAGGTCGGTCTTGGTCACCATCATCTCCACGTTCGACAGGAACGTGCGGAAGAAGTGCCAGTTGCGGTGCATCTCGGCCAGCACATCCGCCAGCCCGGCCTCGCGTGCGGCGGCCAGGCCGGAGCCGACGCCGAACCAGCCGGGCACGATCTGCCGGGTCTGCGTCCAGCCGAACACCCACGGGATGGCCCGCAGACCGGACAGCCCGGCCCCGGTGTTCGGGCGCTTCGCCGGCCGGGAGCCGATGTTCAGCGCCCCGAGCAGCTCGGTCGGGGTGGACGCCCAGAAGTACGCAGGCAGGTCCGGGTCCTCGACGAGCGTCCGGTAGGACCGGAACGCCGACTCGGAGACCACGTCCATCGTCGCGTCCCAGCGCTCCAACATCTCGGCCGGCTGCCGGGGCGCGGTGTGCAGCAGGGTCGCCTGGAGTACCGCGGCGAGGGTGAGCTCCAGGTTTTCCCGGGCCAGCGAGGGCAGGGTGTACTTGTCGGAGATCACCTCGCCCTGCTCGGTCACCTTGATCGCGCCGTCCATGGTGCCGTACGGCTGCGCCAGGATCGCCTCGTGCGTCGGCCCACCGCCACGCCCGACCGTGCCGCCCCGGCCGTGGAACAGCCGCAGGTGTACGCCGTGCCGGGCGGCCACGTCGCGCAGCGCGCGCTGCGCGCGGTGGATCGACCACTGGCTGGTGGTGATCCCGGCCTCCTTGTTCGAGTCGGAGTAGCCAAGCATCACCTCCTGCACGTCGCCCCGGGCGCTCACCAACGCCCGGTACGCGGGCAGCGACAACAGCTCGTCGAGGAGTTCGCCGCCGGCGTTCAGCTCGGCGGGGGTCTCCAGGAGCGGCACGAAGCCGATCCGGGCCCGCCCGCTGTGTACGTCCACCAGGCCGGCCTCGCGCGCCAGCACCACGGCGGCCAGCACGTCGTCGACACCCAGGGTCATCGAGATGATGTACGACTCGATTACCTCGGCGCCGAAGCGGTCCTGTGCCTCCCGGATGGTGCCGAACACGTCGAACGTCTTGCGGGCCGGCTCCGACAACGCGGTGTCCACCGTGGACAGCGGCCGGCGGCCGGTCAGCTCGTCGGCGAGCAGCTTGGTGCGCTCCAGCCGGGTCAGCGCCGGGTAGTCGGAGACCTCGCCGACCGCCTCGTAGAGCTGCGCGAGCACCGCGTGGTGCGCCTCGGCGTGCTCCCGGACGTCCATGGTGGCGAGGTGCAGGCCGAACGCGGAGACCGTACGGATGGTGGAGGCCAGGCGGCCGACCGCGGTGAGCTGACCGGAGTTGCGGGCCAGCGAGGCGCGCAGCAGGTCCAGGTCGGCGATCAGCTCGGCGGAGCCCCGGTAGTCCCGGCCGGGTACGTGTGCGGTGCCCTGGCGCAACCTCAGCCGGGTGTTGGCGAGCTTCGCCTTCACGCAGCGCGCCTTGAGCCGGTACGGCTCCTCCGCGTTGACCCGGCGGAAGCGCTGCGCCACCTCGGGCAGCGCGTCCAGGTCGGCGGCGAGGCTGGCGGAGAGATCCAGGGAGACCCCGCGCAGTCGGCGGGAGACCGACACCTCGTCGATCAGGTGGTCCATCGCCTTCTCGGTCGCCGCGATGCCGTGCTCGTGCTGGATGGTAAGCACCTCGCGGGTGACCGCCGGGGTGACGAACGGGTTGCCGTCGCGGTCACCGCCGATCCAGGTGCCGAAGCTCAACGGGCGGGCCGTCGGCGAGGTCTCCACGCCCAGAGTGCGCAGCGTGTCGGCCAGGTCGTCGAGCACCTGCGGGGCGGCCTCGGCGTACAGGTCGCGCAGGTAGTAGATCGCGTTGCGGGCCTCGTCGGTCGGATCGGGCCGGTCGAGCCGCAGTTCGTCGGTCTGCCACATCAGGTCCAGCAGCTCGGCCAGCCGGCGGTTGGCCGGGCCCTCGTCACTGGCGCCGTAGAGGATGGCGTTAGCGGTCTCGGTGTCCAGCTCGTCGGCGATCGCCCGCAGCTTGGACAGGATCGAGCGGCGGGCCGCCTCGGTCGGGTGCGCGGTGAAGACCGGTCGCACCGCCAGCCGCCGGGCCGCGTTGGCGATCTCGTCGGCCGGCACCCCACGCTCGGCGATCATCTTGGCGGCCTGGTCCAGCCAGCCGCCCTGCACCGCGCGGCGGCGACGCAGGTCCCGTGCACGGTGCACCTGTTCGGTGATGTTGGCCAGGTGGAAGTAGGTGGAGAAGGCGCGGGCCAGCTTGGTGCCGGTGGTCACGTCGAGCCCGCCGAGGCGCTGAGCCGCCGCCGAGGCGTCCGAGCGGACCTGGGCGCGGATCTCCTCGACAAGGTCGAGCAGTGGGCGACCCTCCTGGCGGGCCAGGGTCTGGCCGAGCAGGGTGCCGAGCCGGCGGATGTCGGCGCGCAGCGCGGCGTCCGGGCCGTCGTGGTCGTGCTGATCGGTCACGATGCGCTCCCTTACGTGGTGACGAAGGACAGCGCTGTCCGACTTACTGGATGGTATCCGCGCGCAACGGATGTGCGGAGGGCCCCGGGCCGATCGAGCGGCTCCGAGGTGTCGTTTTCGACGTGATCTCAACCACCGTCCTGGCCCGGTGCGTGGCTGGCGGGGGTCCGGCGACCCCGGACGATGCTGGCGGTGATCAACCCGACGATGCCGGCCACCGCCCAGAGCGCGAGGGCGGTCGCGGGCCAGCCTGCGGATCGCCAGTCGAAGTACACCGCCGCCTTGGTCAGGTCGTTGGCGAGCCCCGGAATGTTCCACCTGTGCATGCCGCGCAGCACCCCGGGCAGGAACTCGGGCGCGTAGATGCCGCCGGAGCCCGGGTTGCCGAGCACCACCAGCAGCAGGATGACCAGCGCGGTGCCCGCGACGCCGAGCCAGCCCTGAATGGCGCTCGCGAACATCGCGGCGGCGAAGACGGCCAACGCGCCGATGGCGGCGATCGTCGGTACGTCGTGGTGCCAGATGTCCAGGCCGGGCCCCACCACGATCGCACCGGCGAGGCCGAGCAACACGCTGTAGACCGCCAGGGCGGCGATGCGCAGCCCGGCCCTCCGGGCCGAACGGGGAGTGGTGCCCGCGGAGATCCCGAGCACGGTCGAGGCGAGGTAGCCACCGAGCACGTACCCGACGTTCAGGTAGAACGGCACCACGCCGCGCGGGTCGGTCGAGGGGACCGGCACCTTGTCGACGATCTGCAACGGAGTGTCGGTGCGGGTGGCGGCGGTGCCGAGGACCTCCTTGATCGCGCTGGTGGCGGACGGGCCGGAGGCGCTCGCCACGGTGAGGAGCAGACCGTTGTCGGGTCCGCTGCCGAGCACGGCGTACACCGCGCGGCTGAGCAGCCCGCGGTCGGCGGCGCTCGTGTCGTCGTACTCGATGGGTTCGAGGAGGTTGGTCTGGTTGCGCACCGCGTCGAGCGTCGCCCGCGCGCGTTGGTCGCTGGCGACGACGCCGATCGGCAGGTCGCGGGGTGTGGGCTGATGGAGTGCTCCGACGTAGGCCGCGATGAACGCGGTGGCCAGCGCGAGCGTGCCAAGGAGCAGCCCGATGCTGCGCGGCGCCCAGTCGCGAGCCGGGCCGTGCGATTCCCTGTCCACGTTGTTACCCTATGGCCCTTTTTGTAGACCTCGGGGTGGAACCATCTCGTCGTGCCCGTGGTCCAGGCGTCGTGCCCGTGGTCCAGGCGTCGTGCTTGTGGTCCGGGCGTCGTGCCCGTCATTCCCGTGTCGTGCCCGTGGTTCCCGTGTCGTGCCCGTGGTTCCCGTGTCGTGCGCGTGGTTCCCGTGTCGTGCCCGTGGTCCGGGCGTCGGCCCCCGGTCCGGTAGTGACCGCGCCGCTGGCCGTGCGGCAGGCGCCGCTGGTGGTGTCAGGGGTCGTGGGTGGCGTCAGCGTCGTGGGTGGCGTCAGGGGTTGACGACGGCGAAGGCGCGGACCGGGAAGGTACCCATGCCGGCCACCATCGGTGGGGCCGCGGTGAACCGGAAGTCGGTCGGCGGCAGCGCGTCCAGGCCGGTCAGGTGCTCCACGATCGGGATGCCGGCGGCGAGCAGTGTGCTGTGTGCGGGGCGTAGACCTCCGGCCGCCGGGCTCATGTCGTCGATGTTGATCGAGTCGATGCCGACCAGGGCGACCCCGGCGTCGACGAGCGCCTGGGCCGCGTCACCGGTGAGATAGGGCGCCTCCGGCGCGCCGTACCGCTCGGTGTCGAAGTGCACATCCCACCCGGTGTGCAGCAGTACCGCTCGGCCGGCCACCTCGTACGGGGCCAGCATGAACCGGTCCACCGCTCGGGTGCCGGCCGGCACCCGGACCACCACCCCGGGCAGGTCGGCCAGACGGTCCAGCGGCACCCCGGTCAGGTCGTCACGGCCGGCCCAGCGGTGGGCGGGCGTGTCCAGGTACGTGCCGGTGTTGGCGATCATTTCGATGCGGGCCACGTGGAACTCGGTGCCCGGGGCGTACCGCTCGCGGGATGCCGCGAAGGTCAACCAGTCGGTGATCCGGGGGCCGGGCCAGCCGGGCAGGGTGGTCATGCCGTCGCTGATCACGTGGCTCAACTCGACCAGCCTGCGGCCGGACGTTGGCTTGTCGACGGCCACACTCCGGCCGCCCTTGTGCGGCTCCTCGATGATCGTCTTGGCGCTGATCCGGACTTCGGCGACCAACAGCAGCCCAAGGTGCCGGACGAACAACGCCGCCAGGTCTTCGTCGCTGATGTCCCGACCGGGAATGTCCAGCCGGAACCCCTCGGTACGCAGCCCGCCGCCGTTGGCGAAGCTCACCTCCGCGTCGAACTGTGCCCGCCACTGCTCACCCATCCCGAAACCCGACCACGGGAGCCGACAACCGTCAAGATCCGCGAGACACGACGGCAGGCCGCCGGGTATCGGGCCCGGCCGGGTCCGGGGGCTGCGCCGGCTGGGCTCGCGGCCGCTCCGGCCGGGTCCGGGGGGCTGCGCTGGCCGGGTCCGGGGGCTGCGCCGCCCGGGTCCGCAGGCTGCGCCGGCCGGGTCCGTGAAGATCCGCTCAACTACACGGAAAGTGCTGCCCCGGCGCGCGGTGACCCCGCAAGTTCCCCGAAGTTGAGCGGATCTTGATCCGACGAAGGCCGATTCGTTCCCTAGATCGCGCAATATCAGGGATGTAGTGGTCTCGGCGAGCGCCCGGGTCCACTACATCCTGGTTCGAGCACGATCTTGGCGCCGCGGGGCGCGGGGCGCGGGGCGCGGGGCGCAGGGCCACGAGGGCGACGCGCCGTAGTGGCGGCGGACCTCGGCGGAAGGGGGTGGCTGTCGGTCGACGGGGCTAGGCTTGTTGTCGTGCACCCCCCGTCCGGCTGGACGAGGGGCCGCCGTCGTGTGCGTCGACTCCCCCTGGAAGGACTCCCTTGCTGACCGGTCTGTTCACCGCCGCCCTGGCCGACCCCGGGCTGGCCCGGGCGCGTGACCTGGCGCGCTCCGGTGCCGCGCAGGTCGACGGCCTCGACATCACCGCCCCGGCGGCACTGCGCCCGTTCGCCGTCGCGGCGGTCGCCGCCGACAACGACGGGGCCGGTCGGCCGGTGCTGGCGGTGACCGCCACCACCCGGGAGGCCGACGACCTGGCTGCCGCGTTGGGCGGGTTGCTCCCGGCCGAGCAGGTGGTGGTCTTTCCCTCCTGGGAGACGCTGCCGCACGAGCGGCTGTCGCCACGCTCGGACACGGTCGGCCGGCGGCTGGCCGTGCTGCGCCGCCTCGCGCACCCCGAGTCCGCCGACGCCCACGGCAACGCCGGGCCGCTGCGGGTGGTCGTGGCCCCGGTGCGTTCGCTGCTTCAGCCCCAGCTTAAGGGCCTCGGTGACCTGGAGCCGGTGCAGCTCGCCGCCGGCGAGGAGGCGGACCTGGAGGAGGTCGCCCACCGCCTGGTCGACATGGCGTACGCCCGGGTCGACCTGGTCACCAAGCGCGGCGAGTTCGCGGTGCGCGGCGGCATCCTGGATGTCTTCCCGCCGACCGACGAGCACCCGTCCCGGGTCGAGTTCTGGGGCGACGAGGTGGAGGAGATCCGTACCTTCGCCGTCGCCGACCAGCGGACCATCGAGCAGGTCCCGCTGCTCTGGGCGCCGCCCTGCCGGGAGCTGCTGCTCACCCCGTCGGTCCGGGACCGGGCCGCCGCACTCGCCGAGCAGCACCCGGAGTTGGCCGAGATCCTCGACAAGCTGGCCGAGGGCATCCCGGTGGAGGGGATGGAGTCGCTGGCTCCGGTGCTTGTCGGCCCCGACTCGCTCGAGTTGCTGCTGGACGCGATGCCGGCCGGCACGCACGTCCTGCTCTGCGACCCGGAGCGGATCCGCACGCGGGCGCACGATCTGGTGCGTACCTCGGAGGAGTTCTTGCAGGCCAGCTGGGCCGCAGCCGCGGTCGGCGGCCAGGCCCCGGTGGACGTCGGCGCCGCCGCTTTCCGCACTCTCGGCGAGGTGCGCGCGGCCGCTGGCAAGCTCGGTCAGCCGTGGTGGACGCTGTCCCCGTTCGGCCTGGTCGAGGGGGAGACCGCCGAGACGCGGCAGCCCTGGGAAGATGCGCCGGATCAGGCCGCCGTCACTCCCGACGACGCCATCGCGGTGACCCTGTCCGCTCAGCCGGCACCGCTCTATCACGGCGAGACCTCGCGGGTGGTCGAGGACCTCAAGCGTTGGTCCGGTGAGGGCTGGTCGATCGCGCTGGTGTTCGAGGGGCACGGCCCCGCCCAGCGGGCGGTGGAGGTGCTGCGCGACGCCGGCCTGGGTGCCCGGTTGACCGAGGAGGTGCCGACCGCGCCCGTCCCCGGCGAGCTGGTGGTCAGCTGCGGTGCGCTGAGCAGCGGGTTCGTCGACGAGGCGTCCCGCTTCGTGCTGCTCACCGGCAACGACGTGACAGGTGGTCGGGGCACCTCGACCCGGGACATGCGCAAGATGCCGAGCCGGCGGCGCAACACCATCGACCCGCTGGAGTTGAAGACCGGCGACCACGTGGTGCACGAGCAGCACGGCATCGGCCGCTACGTCGAGCTGGTGCAGCGCACCGTCAACGGCGCGAGCCGGGAGTACCTGGTCATCGAGTACGCGGCCAGCAAGCGGGGCCAGCCCGGCGACCGGTTGTTCGTGCCGACCGACCAGCTCGACCAGCTCTCCCGTTACGTGGGCGGCGAGCAGCCGACCCTGCACAAGATGGGTGGCTCGGACTGGCAGAAGTCCAAGGCCCGGGCCCGCAAGGCGGTCCGGGAGATCGCCGCGCAGCTCATCCAGCTGTACGCCGCCCGCAAGGCGTCGAAGGGGCACTCGTTCGGCCCGGACACCCCGTGGCAGCGCGAGTTGGAGGACGCCTTCCCCTGGCAGGAGACGCCGGACCAGCTCGCCGCGATCGACGAGGTCAAACGGGACATGGAGCAGACCGTCCCGATGGACCGGCTGATCTGCGGTGACGTCGGCTACGGCAAGACCGAGATCGCGGTCCGGGCGGCGTTCAAGGCGGTGCAGGACGGCAAGCAGGTGGCGGTGCTGGTGCCGACCACCCTGCTGGTGCAGCAGCACTACAACACGTTCGCCGAGCGGATGAGCCAGTTCCCGGTGCAGATCCGGCAGCTGTCCCGGTTCCAGACGGCGAAGGAGACCGAGCGGACGCTGGAGATGGTCGCCGACGGCACCGTCGACATCGTCATCGGTACGCACCGGCTGTTGCAGACGGCGACCCGCTTCAAGCAACTGGGCCTGGTGATCGTCGACGAGGAGCAGCGCTTCGGTGTCGAGCACAAGGAGCACCTGAAGACGCTGCGCGCGTCTGTCGACGTGCTGAGCATGTCGGCCACCCCGATCCCGCGCACCCTGGAGATGGCGATCACCGGCATCCGGGAGATGTCCACCATCGCCACCCCGCCGGAGGAGCGGCACCCGGTGCTCACCTTCGTCGGCGCGCAGGACGACCGGCAGGTGGCCGCGTCCATCCACCGTGAGCTGCTCCGCGACGGGCAGGTCTTCTACCTGCACAACCGGGTCGAGTCGATCGACCGGGCGGCGCGGCGGCTGCGCGAGCTGGTGCCCGAGGCGCGGGTCGCGGTGGCGCACGGCCAGATGAGCGAGGAAGCCCTGGAGAAGGTGATGGTCGGCTTCTGGGAGAAGGAGTTCGACGTCCTGGTCTGCACCACGATCGTCGAGTCGGGCATCGACATCCCGAACGCCAACACCCTGATCGTGGAGCGGGCCGACCTGCTCGGCCTGGCCCAGCTGCACCAGATCCGGGGCCGGGTCGGTCGGGGTCGGGAGCGGGCGTACGCCTACTTCCTCTACCCGCCGGAGAAGCCGCTCACCGAGCACGCCCACGAGCGGTTGGCGACCATCGCCCAGCACACCGAGTTGGGCGCCGGCATGTACGTGGCGATGAAGGACCTGGAGATCCGGGGTGCCGGCAACCTGCTCGGTGGTGAGCAGTCCGGGCACATCGAGGGCGTCGGCTTCGACCTGTACGTGCGGATGGTCGGCGAGGCGGTCTCCGCGTTCAAGGGTGAGCGGCCGGAGGAGGAGACCGACGTCAAGATCGACCTGCCGGTCGACGCGCACCTGCCGCACGACTACGTGAGTGTGGAGCGGCTGCGTCTGGAGATGTACCGCAAGCTCGCCGAGGCGCGCGACGAGGAGCGGCTGGGCGAGGTGATCGCCGAGATGACCGACCGGTACGGCGAGCCGCCAGCCCCGGTGCAGAACCTGGTGGAGGTGGCCCGGTTCCGCCTGCTGGCCCGCCGCTACGGCCTGACCGACGTGTCCATGCAGGGCAAACACGTCCGGTTCGGCCCGCTGCCGCTACCGGATTCGAAGCAGTTGCGGCTCAAGCGCTACCACCCGGACGCCGTCTACAAGCAGGCCACCGACCAGGTCAGCGTGCCCCGGCCGAGCACCCGTCGGATCGGTGGCGAGCCGTTGCGTGACCAGGCGTTGCTGCAGTGGTGCGCGCAACTGCTCTCCGATGTGCTCGGTGCTCCCGCCCCACTCGCCGTCGCGGCGGGTTGAGGCGGAGGTCGGTGCGGTGGGGGCCGTCACAGCCGGGGAGAGGGCATGAGAGAGTGACGGGTATGCGTGCTCGCCGTGTGATCGCCGCCGCCAGCGTCGCGGCCCTGGGTGTCCTCTCCCTCGCTGCCTGCGGCAAGTCCGCACCGAACGTCGCCGCGTACGTGGGTGACACCACCTATTCGGTGGACCGGGTGGACGCGATCTACGACGATGCGCAGGCGAAGTACGGCGACGCGGTGCGGCGGGAGGCCGGCCAGGCGGGGGCGACGCCGTCGCCCGAGCAGTTGCGCGCCGGGGTGACCCGTCAGGACGTGGTCAACCTGCTGGTCAGCCTGGATCTCGGCAAGCGGGTCGCCGCGGCGAAGAACCTTCAGGTGCCCGACGAGGTCAGCCCGCAGCAGCTCGAGCAGAACCTGCGGCTGCCGGCCAGCACCGAGTTCGCGAAGCTGTGGGGTGAGTGGATCGACCTGCTCCAGGTGCTCAACCAGCAGCTCCCGCCGGCCGAGCTGAGCGACGACTCGTTGATGGCCGTCTACGACGCGCTGACGAAGACCGGGGCGATCAACGCTGGCATGTCGGTGGCCGACGTTCGTCAGGCGTTCGGCGACGGCGGCTTCGTCCGCAGCGCCACCGCCCTCAGCACCGCGCTCGAGGACGAGGCGAGCCGGATCGACGTGACGATCAACCCGCGCTACCGGGCGGTGGGCGTGCCGTCGGTGGTGAGCAGCGGCCAGTCGCTGATCTTCTACTCGCTGCCGTACATCAACGAGGCCGGCCCGGTCACCGACATCTCCACCCCGGAGCCGCTCCCGTCGAGCGACGCTCCGAGCGCCGAGGCTCCCGCACCGGATCAGGGCACGGCCAGCTGAGCATGACCGCACGGATCGTCCTCCTGGTCACCTCACCCCGGTTGCCGGCGGGCCTGTTGACCTCCGCGGCGTGGGACGTCGTACGCCAGCACCCGGTGTTGACCGGGGCGGACAGCGAGTTGGTCACGGCCGTGCGTCAGGCGGGCGCCGAGGTCACGGTGGTGGAGGGTCCGGCGACGCAGCCACTGCTGGACGCGGTGGCGGCGCACGGCACGGTGGTGTGGTTGGCCGGCCCGGCGGGTGACGAGGCGTTGGCCCGGGAGTTGGGTCTGCGGTTGGCTCGGCAGCCGGGGTTGGCCGAGATGGAGTTGATGTACGGCTCGTGGGATCCGCCGGGTGCCCGGCTACTCGACGCGGTGGCCGTGCTGGATCGACTGGCCTCTCCGGGTGGTGACCCGTGGAAGCGGGCGCAGACGCACCGCAGCCTCGCCGGTTACCTGCTTGAGGAGAGCTACGAGGCGTACGACGCGATAAGCGCTGATGACACCGACGCGCTGCGCGAGGAGTTGGGCGACGTGTTGTTGCAGGTGGTCCTGCACGCGCGGCTGGCGGAGGAGCTGCCCGAGGGCGAGCGGTGGACCATCGACGACGTGGCCGGTGGCCTGGTCGACAAGATGATCCGGCGCAATCCGCACGTCTTCGCCGGCGCCGAGGTGGGCACCCTGGAGGAGATCACCGAGAACTGGGAGCGGATCAAGCGCGCGGAGAAGGCGCGCCACTCGGTGCTCGACGGTGTGGCCCTGAGCCAGCCCGCGCTCTCTCTTGCCGCGCAGATCCTGGACCGCGCCGCCCGCCGAGGCATCGAGGTCCCGCCCCCGTCGGCCGGAACCGACGCCGACGCCGAGGCAAGGTTGGGTGCCGACCTGCTGGCCACGGTGGCGGCGGCCCGCGAGGCGGGCCTAGACCCGGAGGCAGCCCTACGCCGCGCCGCCCTAACCCAAGCCGAAACCATCCGCGCCGCCGAACCCGAACCCGAACCCCCACCCGCCGGCTCTCGCTGATCAAGAGGTTTGCGTCAAGATTCGGCTCAGATCTGACGCAAACCTCTTGATCAACCCACTGGGGTGGGGTGGGGTGGGGTGGGGTGGGGGCGGGACTGGGCGGCGGGGGCTTGGTGGTCGGTAGGGTTAGCTGGTGGAAGCGTTTGGGGTGCTGGCTGAGCGGGTCGTCGAGGCTCTTCTGGAATCGCGGCCGGGGGTTGCCACCGCGGCGGGTGACCACCGCTTCGACGGTCGGCTGCCGGACCTGTCCGCCGACGGGTTGACCGCCGACCGGGCGATGCTCACCGACGCGGGCAACGCGCTGTCCGAACTGGACCCGGACGCGCTCGACGTCGACGATCAGGTCGACCACGCGCTGCTCACCTCACTCGTCGATCGCGAGCTGTTCGAGCTGACCGAGATCCGGTCGCACGAGTGGAACCCGTTGCGGCACAACCCCGGCCCGCTGCTGCACGCTCTCCTCGCCCGCCCGTTCGCCCCGGCCGACGTCCGGCTGACCAGCCTCGCCGGCCGGCTCGCCGCCGTACCGGACGCCCTGGCCACCGCCCGCGCGACGCTGCGGGACATGCCGCGGATCCACGCCGAGACGGCGGTCGGGCAGTTCACCGGCACCGCCGCCCTGATCCGGGACGAGGTGCCGGCGCTGCTCGCCCAGGCACCGGGCCACCTCGACCGGGTCGAGCCGGCGGCCACCGCCGCGATCGCCGCCCTTGACGAGTTCGTCGCCTGGCTGCGCGCCGGCCTGGCCGCCGATGCCGGCCCCGGCCGTGACCCCCGACTGGGTCGGCGTCGGTGGGAGGCCCGGCTCTGGCACACCCTCGACACCGAGTTGGGCGCCGCCGAGATCCAGCGCCGCGCGTGGGCCAACCTGGACCGGGTCACCGCGGAGATCCGCGAGGCCGCAGTGGAGCTGGTGGGCGGCCCGGCCGACGACGCGACCGTACGCCGGGCGCTGGACCTGCTCGCCGCCGAGCACCCGAACGACGCGACCGTTGTCGAGCTGGCCGGGGTGACCCTGGACGAGGCGACCGACTTCGTCCGCGCACACGACCTGGTCACCCTCGTCGACGACAGGTGTGTGATCCAGGAGATGCCGGAGTTCGCCCGGGGGGTCGCGGTGGCGTACTGCGACGCGCCCGGCCCGCTGGAGACCGCCGTCGTGCCGACCTTCTACTGCATCGCGCCGACCCCGTCGGAGTGGTCGGCGGGGCGTGTGGAGTCGTTCTACCGCGAGTACAACGACCACATGATCCGCAACCTGACGGTGCACGAGGCGATGCCGGGGCACTTCCTGCAACTCGCCCACGCCCGCCGCTACGTCGGCGGCACCCGGGTTCGCGCGTTGGCCGAGTCCGGCCCGTTCATCGAGGGCTGGGCGGTCTACGCGGAGGAGGTGATGACGGGGCTCGGCTTCGGGGGTCTGCCGGTGCGGTTGCAGCAGCTCAAGATGCAGCTCCGGATGACCATCAACGCTCTGCTGGACCAACTGGTGCACGCCGAGGACCTGCCCGAGGTCGAGGCGATGGCGTTGATGACCGGGCGCGGTTTCCAGGAGGAGGGCGAGGCGGCCGGCAAGTGGCGGCGGGCGCAGCTCACCTCCACCCAGCTCTCCACCTACTTCGTCGGGTACAGCGAGGTGGCCGAGATCGCCGCCGCCCGCCCGGACGGGGTGTCCGTCCGCGACTGGCACGACGCGATGCTCGCCCACGACTGCCCGCCCCCGCGCCACCTGCGCACCCTGCTCGGTCTCTGAGCAGACACGCCGGGGCCGCGTCGGCTCGGCGCCGCGCGCCGGTCACCGTCGCGTCGATCAGCCAGCGCGAGATGGAGTACGCGGGCGGCAGTCGCGCGGTCGACGTGGGGTTGGTCACGAGCCGCCGGGGCGGCGGTCGACGACGCCGGCACCGGCGGGCGGGTCGAAGGCGTCCTCGTCGACGGTCGCCGAGTAGTCGCTCAGGGCCAGCTCCATCGGCTTGCCGTCGACCGGCCCGGTGAAGCTGCCGAGCACACCCTCGGTGGTCACGCAGGCGGTGAAGTCGCCGGACGCGCTCTCCACCGCGACGCAGGCGGCGTGGTGCCCGGCGACCGTGGTGTCCTTCTGCTCGATCACCGCTTGCGGGTCGAGCGCGGCGGCGGTGAGCAGCCCGACCACCACCGGCGGCGTGACGAGGCCCTGCCGGTTGGCCTCGCCGAACAGCGTCACCGTGGGCTTGCTGCCCGGGCTGGGCGGGGCGACGAGCGTGCACTGCGGGCGGGCGCCGGTCGTCGTACACCTGGTGATGGCATCCGGAGTGACGGTGAGTTGCCCACCCGGGTAGGTGTACGTGGATCGGGCCGGGTCCTGTGCCTGCACGATCGCCGCGGTCTGGCCGCCGGGCAGTTGGTAGTCGGCCGAGTAGGTCAACTCCAGGGCCCGATCGAGTCGGGCGGCGAGGTCGTTGACGAGTTCCGAGCGGCCCATGGCGACTCCGGCGTCCTCGAATGTCTGACAGCCGGTGACCGTGAGCGACGCGATGACCGACACGGCGAGCATGCGGAGGGTGGTCGAGGCGGCGGGCATGGCGACCAGCCTGGTGGATCTGGTCCGCGCAGCGCAAACCCGTTGCCGGTTGACGCCCGGAAATCCGGGAATGTCCGTCAACGCGGGGTGACTCGGGTGCGCGGGCGACGCCGTGCTCGTTCCCGCCGCCCGATACGCTGCGTTCAACACCTGCCTCAGCCGCACCGTCGCGGCCCACCCACGGACCGGATCACAACAACGAGGAGCGACTTAGTGGCAACCATCGAGGGAATCGTCGCCCGGGAGATTCTCGACTCGCGGGGCAACCCCACGGTCGAGGTCGAGGTCGGCCTGGACGACGGCACGGTGGCCCGCGCCGCCGTGCCCTCCGGCGCCTCCACCGGCGCCTTCGAGGCGATCGAGCTGCGCGACGGTGACGCCGACCGCTACCAGGGCAAGGGCGTGGAGAAGGCGGTCTCCAACGTCGAAGACAAGATCGTCGACCAGATCATCGGGTACGAGGCCAGCGAGCAGCGGCTGATCGACCAGAAGATGCTCGACATCGACGGCACCGACAGCAAGTCGGAGCTGGGCGCGAACGCCATCCTCGGGGTCTCCCTGGCGGTGGCGAAGGCCGCTGCCGGCAGCGCCGAGCTGAGCCTCTTCCGCTACCTGGGCGGCCCGAACGCGCACCTCCTGCCCGTGCCGATGATGAACATCCTCAACGGTGGCGCGCACGCCGACTCGAACGTCGACATCCAGGAGTTCATGATCGCGCCGATCGGCGCGCCCACCTTCCGGGAGGCGCTGCGCTCGGGCGCGGAGGTCTACCACGCGCTGAAGTCGGTGCTGAAGAAGAAGGGCCTGTCCACCGGGCTCGGTGACGAGGGTGGCTTTGCGCCCAACCTGCCGACCAACGCGGCGGCCCTGGACCTGATCGCCGAGGCGGTCGAGAAGGCCGGTTACCGGCTCGGCACCGACATCGTGTTCGCGCTCGACGTGGCGGCCACCGAGTTCTTCGACAACGGCACCTACACGTTCGAGGGTGCCGCGAAGTCGGCCGACGAGATGAGCACCTACTACACCAAGCTGGCCGACGAGTACCCGATCGTGTCGATCGAGGACCCGCTGGCCGAGGACGACTGGAGCGGCTGGCAGACGCTGACCGCCTCGATCGGCGACCGGGTGCAGATCGTCGGTGACGACCTGTTCGTGACCAACCCGCAGCGCATCGCCCGGGGCATCGCGGAGAAGTCCGCGAACGCGGTTCTCGTCAAGGTCAACCAGATCGGCTCGCTGACCGAGACCCTGGACGCGGTGGACCTGGCCCACCGGGCCGGCTTCAAGTGCATGATGAGCCACCGCTCCGGCGAGACCGAGGACACCACCATCGCCGACCTGGCCGTGGCCACCGGCTGCGGCCAGATCAAGACCGGCGCGCCGGCCCGTTCGGACCGCGTCGCCAAGTACAACCAGTTGCTCCGGATCGAGGAGGAGCTGGCCGACGCGGCGCGCTACGCCGGCGCTGGCGCGTTCCCGCGCTACCGTTCGGCCTGAGACGCGCGAAGCCTCGGGGGAGGGGTGTGACGATGCAGCAGCGCCGCACACCGGGTGGTCAGCGTCCCGCCCGCCGACCGGGTCAGTCCGGTCGGCCGGGCGGTGGGCGGGCCACGCGGGGATCGGTCCGGGAGGCCGGGGTACGCGCCGAGCCGCGCGCTGCCGGTCGCGCGCCGGGTGCTGCCCGGGGCGCCGAAGGCGTGCGCTCCGCGAACCGTCCGGCCGCCGCTCGGCGTACCGCCGCCGGTGGTGGCGTGAAGCGGCTCGCCGCACCCCGCCCCCGTCGCTTCACCGGCCGGGCCACCGTGCTCTTCGCCGTCCTGATCGCGCTCGCGCTGGCCTACACCTACCCGGTCCGGGTCTACCTCGACCAGCAGGCCAACATCGAGCGGATGGAGGCCGCCCAGGCGGCGCAGGAGCGGGAGATCGCGAAGCTCGCCGAGCGGGCCGCGAAGTGGCAGGACAAGGCGTTCATCGAGACGCAGGCTCGGGAACGGTTCTTCATGGGCCGGCCGGGCGAGAAGATGATGGTGGTGCTGCACGACCCGGAGGGCGCCGCCCGGGACGCTGGGAAGTCGGCCGGACCGGCCGCCCCGCCCGGGCCGACGACCTGGTACGACACGCTCTGGTCGAGCGTGCAGGCCGCGGACAGCCAGCAACCGGGCAAGTGAGCCACCGACCAGCGCACCAGGAGAGATGGGCACCGTGACTGTCGTACCACCGTCGGAGCCGGCGGCGGATTCCGTACCCCTGCCGCAGCGCGAGCCGGCCACCGAGGCCGACCTGGCGGCGGTGGCCGCGCAGCTCGGCCGGACGCCCCGGGGCACCCGGGCGGTCGCCCACCGGTGCCCGTGCGGCCTGCCGGACGTGGTCGAGACGACCCCCCGCCTCGCCGACGGCACCCCGTTCCCGACCCTCTACTACCTGACCTGCCCCCGGGCCACCGCGGCGTGCAGCAGGTTGGAGTCGGCGGGGCTGATGAAGGAGATGGCCGACCGGCTCACGACCGACCCGGAGCTGGCCGCCCACTACCGTGCCGCGCACGAGGACTACCTCGCCCGCCGGGAGGCGATCGGTGAGGTTCCGGAGATCGCCGGCATCTCGGCCGGCGGGATGCCGGGCCGGGTCAAGTGCCTGCACGTGCACCTGGGGCACGCGCTGGGTGCCGGGCCGGGGGTGAACCCGTTCGGCGACGAGACGCTGGAGCTGGTCGAGCCCTGGTGGGCGACCGGGCCGTGCGTGGCCGTGCCGTCAGCCGAATGAGAGCCCAGGCCGAGGACCAGATCACGGTACGGCAGGCCCGCACCGGGGACGTGCGGGGCATCCGCCGGTTGGTCGACACCTACACCGACGACCGACGGCTGCTGAGCAAGGCCACCGTCACCCTGTACGAGCACGTGCAGGAGTTCCGGGTAGCGGTCCGGGCGGAGGACGACGCAGTGGTCGGCTGCGGAGCGCTGCACGTGATGTGGGAGGACCTGGCCGAGATCCGCACGGTCGCCGTGGACCCGACCTGCCGGGGCCAGCGGATCGGTCACCGGCTGGTCGGCGAGCTGATCGACGCGGCCCGGGAGTTGGGCGTGGCACGGATCTTCGTGCTGACCTTCGAGACCCGGTTCTTCGGTTCGTTCGGCTTCCGGGAGATCGACGGCGCACCGGTGCCGCAGCCGGTCTACGAGCAGCTACTGCGCTCGTACGACGAGGGTGTCGCGGAGTTCCTGGACCTGGAACGGGTCAAACCCAACACGTTGGGCAACACCCGGATGCTGCTGCGGCTGTGATCAGGCGGTGCGGCGTCTGGTCCTACGCTTGCTGGAGTCTGCTGCCGTCGAGCCGCCGGGTGGCCGACCGTCCTGCCGTAAGGTTGCTGCCGTGACGACGCGTGTGGCGGCCATCGACTGCGGGACCAACTCGATCCGACTGCTTGTCGCCGACCTGCCGGGTGCCTCGGCCGGGCCACCGGCGCCGCTCGTCGACCTGACCCGGCGGATGGAGATCGTCCGGCTGGGGCAGGGCGTGGACCGCACCGGCCGGCTGGCACCGGAGGCGATCGAGCGCACCCGGGTGGCCTTGGCGTCGTACGCCGCCGACATCGAGAAGCTCGGCGCGCAGCGGGTGCGGATGTGCGCCACCTCGGCCTCCCGGGACGCCGCGAACGCCGCCGACTTCACCGACATGGTGCAGGCCACCCTCGGTGTCGCGCCCGAGGTGGTCAGCGGCGACGAGGAGGCCCGACTGTCGTTCACCGGCGCGGTGCGCGGGCTGCCCGCCGACGCGAAGGAGCCGTTCCTGGTCGTCGACATCGGTGGTGGATCCACCGAGTTCGTGGTCGGTGACCGGGCCGACGGGGTGCGCGCGGCGATCTCGGTGGACATCGGCTGCGTCCGGATGACCGAGCGCCACCTGCCCGGCGACCCCCCGACGCCCGAGCAGGTCGCGGCCGCCGAAGCCGACATCGCCGCCGTCGTGGACCGGGCGCTCGCCGCGGTGCCCGGCCGTGAGGCCGCCACCCTGGTCGGCCTCGCCGGGTCGGTCACCACCGTCGTCGCTCTCGCCCAGGGCCTGCGCGAGTACGAGCCGGAGCGCATCCACCACGCCCGGGTGTCGTACGAGGAGGTCGCCCGGGTGACCGGGGAACTGCTGGGGCAGACCCGTGAGCAGCGGTTGTCGAACCCGGTGATGCACCCGGGCCGCGCCGACGTGATCGGCGCGGGCGCGCTGGTGCTTCGCGTGATCATGGAGCGGGCCGGGATGCCGTCGGTGGTCGCCTCGGAGCACGACATCCTCGACGGCATCGCCTGGAGCCTCCAGCCAACCACCGCGCCCTAACCGCTTGATCAACTCACCTTCAAGGAAACCGCGTGGTCCGGGCGCCTCGGACGCCCCGACTTCCTGAAAACCGAGTCGATCAATGTGCCGCGCGGCACGGCAGGCCGTACTTGCGTCAGTCCTTCTCCGCCCGCACCCCGCCCGCACCCCGCCCGTGCCGCCTGCCCCCGCCCCCCGGCCGCGCGCGCGTCCCGCCCGTGCGCGCGTCCCGCCCGTGCCGCCTCGCCCCCGCCCGGCGTGTCGTGGGGGATCCGTTGACGGTACTTCGCATTGCGCACTAGTGTGCAATGCGTGGACACCACACAGTTGTTGAAGGGCGTGCTCGATCTGGCCGTCCTTGCCGTGCTTCGTGATGAGGACGGTTACGGCTACGACATCCTGCGCCGGCTTCGTGAGGCCGGCATGGAGGAGGTCGGTGACGCCTCGGTCTACGGGACGCTGCGCCGCCTCTACGCCGCCGGCCTGCTCACCACCTACGTCGTGCCGAGCGAGTCGGGGCCGCACCGCAAGTACTACTCGCTCAATGCTGCGGGGCGCGACCAACTGACCCGCTCCGGCAAGCTCTGGCGCTCGTTCGCCACCACCATGGACAGTCTGCTCGACGATCGGGGGATGGCGGCATGACCGTCGCGGAGCAGGAGATCACCGACTATGTGGCGCGCGTTCGGGCCGCTCTGGCCGACCTGCCGCCCGGGCAGCGGGACGAGCTGATCGAGGATCTGGCCGACCACCTCACCGAGGTCGCCGCCGAGTCCGAGGGCACCCTGGTCGAGCGGCTTGGCGAGCCCGAGACGTACGCCGCCGAGCTGCGCGCCGCGGCCGGTGCCGCGCCGGGTGGTGGGCGCAACCTCGACCAGCGGGTGGCGAGCGTGGTGGCTCAGGCCCGCGGCCGGCTGCGCACGCTGGACACCCGGCTCGGACCACCCCTGGGGTACGCGACGGCAAGCGACTTCCTCCGACTTCTGCGCCCGGCCTGGTGGGTGCTGCGCGGCTATCTCGCGGCGATGCTGGTCACCGTGATCACCACGGGTGGCGACTTCGGGCTCCTGCCGAGGTTCGGCGGTGAGCTGCTCGCCGGCCTGATCATGCTGGTCGGCTTCGTGCTCGGTTCCATCTGGATCGGTCGCAGTTCGGCCCAGCTGACCCGCTGGCCGCGCTCGGCGGTGCAGGTCGCGAGCGTTGTGCTTGTGGTCTTCGCGTTCGCCGCGCTGATCCAGGCGGAGGACCGGATGCGGTACGGCGACTACGGCATCGATCAGACGTCGATCAACGGCCCGTACGACCACGTCCAGGACGTCTTCGTCTACGACAGCGAGGGCCGGCTGGTGGAGAACGCCAGGCTCTTCGACCAGAACGGCAATCCGATCCGGCTCGGCTACCCGGACTGCGAGGGCCGCGTCGACGAGTACGGCAACCCGCTGCTGCGGCCGTACCCGTACTGCGTGGGCCGGGCGCCCTTCGGGCCCCGAGGCCCGGGCGGAACCCCACCGTCGGCGCCGGCCGCCATCAGCACTCCGGAGCCGACCGGCACGCCGACGCCGGAGCCGACCGGCACGCCGACGCCGGGGCCGACCGGTACACCGACGCTGGAGCCGAGTGGAGCGCCCGGCGAACCCACGGCGACGCCGAGTGACACTCCAACACCCATCCCGACGAGCTGATCGACGGTGTGAACTGGATCATGCGGCCGATGCTGGGAAATGACTGAACGGACGAGGCGAGCGGGACGGCACCGGAAATCAATGATCGTTACGGTGTCGTCTGCTCATCTACCCCTCGGAAGGAACCCCCGTGCCAGAGCAGGTCGCACCGCCCCCCGCGCCCGACGCCGGAACCCCTGAGCCGGCCGTCGAGACGCCGCAAGCGGCCGCGCCGCAGCCTGCCGTGCCGCAGCAGCCGTCGGGCGAGCCGAAGCCGGCCGCCGAGGCGGTGCAAGCCTCCGATGCGGCGCAGCCGGCCGCCACGCAAGCCACTGGGACGCCGCAGCCGGCCGCCACGCAAGCCGCCGAGACGCCGCAAGCCGCCGGGACGCCGCAGCCGGCCGAGACGCAAACCCCGGAGACGCCGCAGCCGGCCGAGACGCAAACCGCCGAGACGCACACCGCCGAAACGCCGCAGGCGGCCGAGCCGAAGGCGGAGAAGTCCGGCGCGACGAAGGTCCTCGGCATCGTCGGTGCGATCCTCGCCATCGTCGTCATCGCCGGCCTGAAGTTCGGCGTCGCCTCGGCGATCGGCAACTTCTTCAACAAGGACGAGACCGCGGACGCCAAGACCGGCGACTGCATCGCCAAGCTGCCCGAGGTCACCGGCAACGAGCAGGAGAAGGTCGACGGCGCCAAGGTCGTGGAGTGCACCTCCACCGAGGCGGCGTACACCGTGGTCGGTCGGGTGGACGGCCAGAGTGAGGCACAGGCGAAGGCCGACACCACCTGCACCCAGTACTTCCAGGAGGGCCAGGAGGGGTACATCTTCTCCAGCATCGAGCCGGGCAAGACGGGCTATGTGCTCTGCCTGACCAAGAAGGTCTGACCGGCGCGGCGGATCGGCGTCGACGGCGGCGGGGGAGACCCCGCCGCCGTCGGCGTACCCGGAGTCACCGGCTAGCGAACAGGAGGTGAATGCCACTGTTCCGGCGTCTTCCCGAGGGGCCGCGTGTCGTGGCAGGCTACCGGCACGTAGGACCACTGGGCGACCAGCCAACGATGACTGACCGCTAGGAGGACGGCCCATGGGCGAAATGGTGAGCTACCGCAGCAACGGGGGCGCGAGCGAGGGGTATCTCGCGATACCCGCCAGCGGCACGGCCAGCCCCGCCGTCATCGTCATCCAGGAGTGGTGGGGCCTGGTCCCGCACATCCGGTCGGTGGCGGACCGCTTCGCCGAGGCCGGTTTCGTCGCCCTCGCGCCGGATTTCTACCACGGTGAGACGGCGAGCGAGCCGGACGAGGCACAGCGGCTCCTGCTGGCGATGCGGATGGACGAGGCGGCGAAGGACATCGCCGGCGCGGCCGACTATCTCGCCGGGCGGCCCGAGGTCACCGGTAAGGTCGGGGCCGTGGGCTTCTGCGCCGGTGGCAGCCTCGCTCTCTGGTCGGCCACGGTCTCCGAGCGGATCGTCGCCACCGTCGGGTTCTATCCCGTCCTGCCCTGGGAGTCGATGCGTCCCGACTGGGCCGACTACGCCGGCAAGGCAGCGGTCATCCACTGCTCCGAAGAGGACGGCACCTCGGCCGCCGAGGGCGTGCAGACCGCTCGCCGCGCCATCGAGGAGGCCGGCGGCGACTGCCACCTCTACGACTACCCGGGCACCTCGCACGCCTTCTTCAACGACGACCGGCCGGAGGCGTTCGACCAGCGCGCCGCCTCAAGTGCCTTCGCCCGCACCCTCGAACTCTTCCGGGCCAAGCTTGGCTGAGTCGCGTACCCCCGAACAGGTGGTCGCCCGCGCAGCGCGGGCGACCGACCTGGCCGACCTCGACGCGGCGGTGGGGGACTGTTTCGCCTGCCCTCGACTGGTCGAGTGGCGGGAGGAGGTCGCACGCACCCGGCGGGCCGCCTTCCGCGACCAGGAGTACTGGGGCCGACCGGTGCCGGGTTTCGGCACCGGCGACGCGCGGATCGCCATCCTCGGGCTGGCACCCGCCGCGCACGGCGGCAACCGCACCGGCCGGATCTTCACCGGCGACCGCTCGGGTGACGTGTTGTTCGCCGCGCTGCACCGGGCCGGGCTGGCCAACCAGCCGACGAGCGTCGCCGCCGACGACGGGCTCACCGTGCGGGACCTGCGGATCTTCGCGGCCGTCAGGTGTGCGCCTCCGGACAACAAGCCGACCCCACCGGAACGGGACACCTGCGCCCCCTGGCTGCACCGCGAGGTCACGCTGATCCGCCCCACCCTGCGGGTCGTGGTCGCGCTCGGCGCGTTCGCGTGGGCTGCGTGGTGGCCGGTGCTTCGAGCGGTGTACGGGCAGCGCCCGCCCAGCCCGCGACCGTCGTTCGGTCATGGGGCACACTGGTCCGGCACGAACGCTCCGGACTTGCTGGGCTGCTACCACGTCAGTCAGCAGAACACCTTCACCGGGCGGTTGACACCAGGGATGTTGGACGACGTCTTCGGCCAGGCTAAGCAGCTGGCCGGAGTGGACTGAGACGACGCGTGGGGTGGTGGCGATGACAGACGGAACACGCCCGCCCACGCCGGTACGATCCGCCGAACCGGGTGTGCTGCGCCCGGTGCTCGGTCTGCTCCGTCGGTGGTGGCCGGTCGGCGCGATCGCCGTCCTGCTCGGCGTTGCCGCGCTGGCGTCCGCCCACTCGTCGATCGGGGCCAGTCGGATCCCGCCGGCGGCGGACAACGTGCCCTGGGTGCCCGAGTACCCGACCGTCGAGCCGTCACCGTCCATCCCGGTCGAGCCGCGCGACGCCGGCGAAGCCACCCAGGCGCACATTCCGCAGTGGGTCGGCACGGTCGCGGTGGCCCTGCTCGGGCTGGCTGTCCTCGCGGCACTCGGCTACCTGTGCTGGGTCCTGATCCGGGGCGCGATGCGCCGCACCACCCGGGCGCTGCCGGCGCAGCGGGCCCGTCGTACCGCCGAGGGCACCGCCCGCGAGGTGGTCGCCGCCCTCGACGCCGGCCTGGTGGAACTCGACGACCGGGACACCGACCCCCGGGTGGCGGTGATCGCCTGCTGGGTACGCCTGGAGGAGACCGCCGCCGCGGCCGGTGTGCCGAGGCTCGCCGGGGACACCCCCACCGATCTGGTCAGCCGACTGTTGCAGGGTGACCCGGAGGCGGGCGTACCAGCCATCGCCAGCGCCGACGTGCTGGCCGAGTTCGCGCACGTCTACCGGGAGGCCCGGTACGCGACGCACCCGGTCGGTGAGAGCACCCGGGACCAGGCCCGCGCCGCGCTGGGTCGGCTGCGTGGAGAGTTGACGACGGTGGTGACCTCATGAGCAGCACCAGCATCGACGATCTGCTCGCGTTCGAGGAGGAATCGGCGCCGGTGGGTCCGCAGCCGCGCGACTCCCGGTGGCGTCCGGTGCTGCGCCTGCTCGCGTGGGCCGCCGCGTTGGTGGCGGTCCTGCTCGTCGGCCTCCGCGCGGTGGGTCTCCAGGTCTCGCTGCCGGTGCTCGTCGCCGGGGTGCTCGCCGTGCTCGCGGTACGCCGGGTCACCGCCCTCCTCGCGCCGCCGCCCCCGCCGCCGGGCGGTGGCCGGGTCGGCGCGGGCGAGGAGGACGGCAGCTACAACTGGGGTGCCCGGGACGCGCTGCGGAGCGCGATCAACCGGTGGGAGTGGCCCCTGGACTGGTCCTCGACCCGACCCGAACGGTTCACCGGGACGGTGCTGCCCCGGATCGGTGAGCTGGCCGACGAGCGGATGCGTCTGAAACACGGCGTCACCCGTGAGTCGGATCCTGCCCGCGCTCGCGTCCTGCTGGGTGACCGGCTCTGGACGTTCCTGGAGACCCCGCCTCGCCGCACCCCGTCGCCGCGCGACCTCGCGGTGATCGTCGCCGAACTGGAGAGCATCTGATGAACGACGTGGACCGGAGCATTGCCCCCGCCGAGGTCGGGCACCTGGCTCGGGCGGTCCTGGACGCGGTCGGCACCGTGGTGGTCGGCAAACGGGAAGCGTTGGAGCTGGTCCTCGCCGGCATCCTCGCGGGCGGGCACGTGCTCCTGGAAGACCTCCCGGGGCTCGGTAAGACGCTCACCGCCCGCTCGTTCGCCCAGGCCCTCGGGTTGGACTTCCGTCGGTTGCAGTTCACCCCCGACCTGCTGCCCGCCGACGTCACCGGCTCGTTCCTCTACGACCAGCGCAACGGCGACTTCACCTTCCGGGCCGGGCCGGTCTTCACCAACCTGCTCCTCGCCGACGAGATCAACCGGACGCCGCCGAAGACCCAGTCCGCGCTGCTGGAGGCCATGCAGGAGAAGCAGGTCTCGGTGGAGGGGGTGACCTACAAGCTGGACGAACCGTTCCACGTGCTTGCCACCGCCAACCCGATCGAGTACGAGGGCACCTACCCGCTGCCCGAGGCGCAACTGGACCGGTTCCTGCTGCGGGTCTCGTTCGGTTACCCGCAGCACGAAGAGGAGTGGGAGGTACTGCGCCGCCGGATGAGCCGCCGTCGGGAGGAGGCGGACATCAAGGCGGTGGTCGACGCGGCGACGCTGCGTGCCATGCAGGCCGCCCTGGAGGACGTGGTGGTGGAGGACTCCATCGGCCGCTACATCGTGTCGCTCACCGCGGCCACCCGGGAGCACCCGTCGGTGCTGGTCGGCGCCTCGCCTCGCGGTTCGCTGGCGCTGTTGCTGCTGGCCCGGGTCCGCGCGGTGTTCGGCGGACGGGACTACGTGGTGCCGGAGGACGTCAAGTCGGTGGCGGCGCCCGCCCTGGCGCACCGGATCACCCTGCGCCCGGAGATGTGGCTGCGCCGGGTCGACCCGGCGTTCGTGGTGGGTGAGGTGCTGGAGTCGACCCCCGCCCCGGCCAGTGGCGCGCTGCCCAGTTACGCCGCCGGCGGGCCCCGGCACTGATGACCGGACCGACCGTGCCGAGGGCCACCGAAGCGGAACCGGCTGCCGGCTGGGCGCCCACCCCGGCGCTCGGTCGCGCGGTGCTGCTCGCCGGTCTGCTGCTGGTGGCCGGTGTGCTGCTGGGTCGGGTGGACCTGATCGTGCTGGCCGCCCCGTTCGCGCTGGGCACCGCGTACGCGTTGCGCCGACGGCCCACGGCGCTGCCGCAGGTGTGGATCAGCCAGGGTGACGGCGGGCCGCTCGTCGAGGGCGGAGACGTCACGGCGGCGGTGAGCGTCGGCAACCCGGACACGGTCGACTACGACCTGGTGGTGATGCGGTCCCGGGTGTCGCCGTGGTTGCCGATCGAGCGGGCCGGCTTCGCCGACAACGCAACGGTCGACGGCGAGGCGCCGCCCGCCACCCCGGCGACGGGTACGACGGCTCCGGTCAGTGGTGGACGTCGGTCCGCGGCGGACCGGCCGTTCGTCACCTCGGTGCCGATCGGTGCCGCGGTGGACCTGGAGTTGGCCGGCAAGGCGCTGCGCTGGGGCCGGCACCCGATCGGCCCCGCCGGTGCCCGGGTCGCCACAGCGGGAGGTCTGCTGGTCTCCCGGGCGGTGATCTCCGAACCGGTCCGGGTACGGGTGTACCCGCGTACCGAGCCGTTCGAGGCGGTCGAGGCGATGCCCCGCGCCGCCGGTCTGGTCGGGGCGCACCACTCCCGTCGACCTGGCGAGGGCGGCGAGTTGGCCGGCGTACGCGTCTTCGCCCCGGGGGACCGGCTGCGCCGGATCGACTGGCGGGTGTCGTTGCGGGCGCGGCAACTGCACGTGGCCGCCACCCTCTCCGACCGGGACGCGGAGGTGGTGGTGCTGCTCGACGTGCTCGCCGAGGCGGGCCGCTCCGGCGGGGTGGACGGCGCGGCCTCGGTGCTGGACACCACCGTCCGGGCCACCGCGGCGATCGCCGAGCACTACCTGCACCGGGGTGACCGGGTCTCGCTGCTGGAGTACGGGCCGGCAGCCCGTCGGCTCCGGCCGGCCGCCGGGCGGCGGCAGTACCTGACCGTCCTGGAGTGGCTGCTCGACGTCCGGGTCCACGCGTCCGCGCACGAGCCGTACGACCAGGTCTTCGGCCCGCAGTTGCTCTCCTCGGACGCGTTGGTGGTGGTGCTCACCCCGCTGCTCGACGAACGGTCGGCGCAGATGCTCGCCCGGTTGGCCCGCGGTGGGCGGTTCGTGGTGGCGGTCGACACGTTGCCGACCGATCTGGCGTCGCCGAAGGACCGGGGTTGGGCCGAGGTGGCGTACCGGTTGTGGCGCCTGGACCGGGAGATCATGATCGGGCAGCTCCGGGAGCACGGCGTGCCGGTGGTGCGCTGGGCCGGCGCGGGCAGCCTGGACCTGGTGCTGCGGGACGTGGCCCGGCTGGCGACGGCCCCAAGGGTCGGTGGCCGGTGAGCGCGAGGGGTGAGCTTGCGAGCCCCGCAGTCGCGAACGGAGGGCGGGCGCGGTGAGGGCGGGCGTGGTGAGCGCGAGAAACGAGGGCAGGCACCGATGATCGATGCCGTTACCGGGCGGGTGCGGGCGGCGCAGGGCGCCGTTGCCCGCATCAGCGTTGCCCCGCTGCTGGTCCGGGCTGCGATCTTCGTCATCGTGCTCGCCGGTTTCGCCCTGGCGTTCCCCGCCGAGGTGCTTGCCGGCCGGCCGATCCTCTTCCTGGCGGTTGCCGCCCTGTTGCCCGCGATCGGGCCGCGTCGGATCTGGGCGACCTTCACGGCGTTGGTCACGGTTGGCGGCTGGTTGCTCGCCACCGACGGGTACGGCCGTCCGGTGGCCCTCTGGCGGTTGCTCGCCGTCGCGGCCCTGCTCTACCTGGGTCACACCCTCTGCGCGCTTGCCGCGCTGTTGCCGTACGACGCGGTGGTGGACCCCGAGTTGATCACGCGCTGGCTGGTGCGGGCGGCCGCCGTGCTGTTGGGCGCCGCCGTGCTCGGCGTCGTGCTGCTGGAGGCGGCGGGGGCGGGTGGTGGCGCCGGATACCAGTGGGTGACCGTGCTGGGGCTGCTGGTGGCGGTGGGGACGGCAGCGTTGCTGGGGTGGCTGCTGCGCCGGCGGTGACCGCTGCGACATGAGGGTTACGCAGGTCACACGGGTTGTGCTCCGTCACAGATGGGGGGCGCGAGCGGGATTACCTGAGCCGGCCGGGGAAAGATAGACAACGTGAATCCGAAGCGGATCCTTGTGGTTGGTGCCGGGCACGTCGGTCTGTACGCCGCCCTGCGCCTGTCGAAGAAGCTCAGCTCCCGTGAGGCTGAGGTCATGGTGGTGGACCCCCAACCCCACATGACCTATCAGCCGTTCCTGCCGGAGGCGGCGGCGGGCAACATCTCCCCGCGGCACTCCGTGGTGCCGCTGCGGCGAGAGTTGCGGCGGTGCAAGATGGTGGCCGGCACGGTCACGCGGATCGAGCACGACCGCAAGGTTGCCACCGTGCAGCCGATCAGCGGCCCGGCCCGGGAGATCACCTACGACCACGTGATCGTGGCCCCGGGTTCGGTCTCCCGCACCCTGCCGATCCCCGGCCTGCACGAGCAGGGCATCGGGTTCAAGACCATCGGTGAGGCGATCTACCTGCGCAACCACGTGCTGGATCGGCTCGACGTGGCGGCTGCCACGCCGGATCCGGACGTCCGCCGGTCGGCGCTGACCTTCACCTTCGTCGGCGGTGGGTACGCCGGCATCGAGGCGCTCGCCGAGATGGAGGACATGGCTCGCGACGCGCTGCGCTACTACCCGGAGCTGAAGCAGGACGAGGTGCGCTGGGTGCTTGTCGAAGCCACCCAGCGGGTGCTGCCCGAGGTCGACCGGGACATGGGTGCCTACACCGTGCAGCAGCTACTGAAGCGGAACATGGACATCCGGCTGGACACCCGGCTCGAGTCCTGCGTCGACGGCGTGGTCAAGCTCTCCGACGGTGACAGCTTCCGCTCCGACACGATCGTCTGGACGGCCGGTGTGAAGCCGTCGCCGATGCTCGACGCGACCGACTTCCCGCGTGACGACCGTCGGCGGATCACCTGCATTCCCACGCTTCAGGTGGTCGACGGTGACCAGGTGCTCGAGGGTGCCTGGAGCGCCGGTGACTGCGCCGCCGTTCCGGACCTGACCAAGGAGCCGGGCAACTTCTGCTCGCCGAGCGCCCAGCACGCGGTGCGCCAGGCCGCCCGGATGGCCGACAACATCGCGGCCGTGATCCGGGGCCGGGAGCCGGTGGACTACAAGCACAAGCACGTCGGCAGCGTGGCGAGCCTCGGCCTGCACAAGGGCGTGGCCCAGGTGTACGGGATCAAGATGACCGGTTGGCCGGCGTGGGTGATGCACCGGACGTACCACATGAGCCGGATTCCGTCGTTCAACCGCAAGGTCCGCGTGGTGGTGGACTGGTCGTTGGCGTTCTTCCTCAAGCGTGAGGTGGTCGCCCTCGGTCAGTTGCACGACCCGCGCGAGGAGTTCGTCGAGGCGTCCCAGCCGGTCGGCGCGCCCCGCGTGTAGCTTCACCGGGTCTGGGCTTAGGCGGGGTCAGACGCGCCAGGTCCAGGCGTCGGCTATTCGGGTTGCCGGGCCGTAGAGCTGTTCCAGGGTTGCCCGTAGGGCTTCGGCGTGCGGGGCGTCGTCGGTGAGCGCCACACAGGAGGCACCCCAGAAGTCCGCGTCGCGGGCGGCCTGGCGGCGCTGCTCGTCGCCGATCGCCGGTTGGTCGCCGCGCCGGGCGACATCCGCCAGCAGCGCGGAGGTGGGCTGCTTGAACGTGCCCATCGCCGCGCTGCCGCCGCGTCCGTACGGCCCGATGAAGAAGCCCTCCGGCAGCCCGAAACCGGCGTCGGCGGCGGTCGCCCAGCGCATCGGCCACGGCTCCTTCGGCGTGGGCAGCGGCACCGGCACCAGCACCCCGCCCGGCGGCACGCACTGCCGCCAGTGACCGCCGGTGACGAACTCCGGCACGGCCGGTCGTCCGGTGGTCGGCAGGGGGGTCGGGAAGATCGGCAGCAGCGCCACGCCGACGGCCAGGGGGACCAGCCGCCGGGCGCGACCGGAGCCGCGCAGAGCCCGGTCGACCGCGAGCACCAGCAGCGTCGCGACGATCGGCAGCAACGCCAACGCGAACCGCATCGGCAACGCGCCGTCCACCACCGGAAGCCCTCCGATCAGGGCGTACGGACCGGGGATCGCCGTCTTGGTGCCGCCGAGCACCACCTCCGGGCCGAGTGAGAGCGCCGCCATCACCAGACCCGCCACGACGCAGGCGAAGACCAGTCGGCGTCGCCCGGCCCAGACCACGCAGACCGCGGCGACCAGCAGCAGTGGCCAGCCGAGGAACGTGTTGTACTCGGCGGGGCCGGTGGTCAGCCGGGCCGATCCGTCGGTGCCGGCGATCGACAGCGGGGACAGCGCCCACCAACTGGCCAGGTCGGCGGAGAAGTAGGCCGGGGTGAACATCCCGTCGGCCACGCCCTGCGGTCCGGCGAACTGGAACCACAGTGGGTAGCCGAGCACCAGGAGTGCGAGCCCGGCGGCGATCCCCAACCCGGCGGCGAACCCGGGGAGCGCCCGGCGGGCCAGGTCCCGGTCCGCCACCGCGTAGCCGACCGCCATCACCAGCAGCGTGATCGCGGCGAGGAAGAGCACCTCCTCGCCGATGAAGACCTGCGCGGTGACCGCGCCGGCCAGCCCCGCCGCGGAGGTCAACAGCCGTCGGCGGTCCAGCCCGACGGCTCGGCCCCGGCCGGCCCCGTCGGGTGCTCCGGGCCCCGGGTCGGACGCCCGCAGCAGCCGGACGACCAACCAGATGATCACCGGCACCAGCCACTGGGCGGTCATGTGCAGGTGACTGTTCGTCTGCGAGACCATGCCGGGTCCGAACCCGCACAGCCCGCCCCCGAGTGCGGCGGCCACCCGGCGGGCGCGCAGTGTCCGGTGGAACAGCAGGTACCAGGCGAGCGCGGTGCCGGCGAGGTTGGCGGCGGCGAGCAGTGCGAAGGTGACGGGTGCGCCGAGGAGCAGGGTGACCGGCGCGAGGAGGACGCCGAGCGCGATCACCGTGGTGTTGGCCATCAGGTTGACGCCGTCGGGAGCGTTGAGCCGGTCGGTGAGCAGGTCGAAGTCACCGAGCAGCGCGCGGGCGTCCACCGCCAGGAACCACTCGTAGAGGGTCTGGTCCTCCGGGTTGAGGGCCAGGGTGCGGCCACTCGGGTCGGGCCACAGCCCGTGGGTGAGCCAGCCGGCAAGCACCGCGAAGATCAGAGCGGCCAGCAGGTCCGCCCGGTGTCGGCGGACGGCAGCCAGCAGCCGGACGGCCCGGGGGCGGCGGTTGGCCCGATCGGCGAGGCGCAATGCCTGCTCAGGGGCGGCGTCGGGGGCCGTGGGGGCTGCGCTGCTCACGGCATCGACCCTAATGTGGCCAGGCCTGCGGGGTACGCCGGGTCGCCGTAGACCGGCTACGGTGACACTGCACAGGGCGTGTCGGCGCGCCGGTGCCACTCGCCCGGGTGGTGGAAAGGCAGACACGGCCGCCTTAAAAGCGGCTGCCGAAAGGCGTGCGGGTTCGACCCCCGCCCCGGGCACCTGTCGACTCACCCATTCTCATTCGTGATCTCCGGGACTTGGCTGTGCCGTCTACTCTTGGAGGGCACGTTCACGTGCAACGACCCCCTGAGGGAGGCCAGACAGTGAAGACCTCGAACCCGGTGCTCGCCCGGCTCGGCCAGGCGGCCGAGCGGGAGCGCTCCGCCGGGTACGCCCCGGCCGGGCCGTACGGACAGCCCGGCATTCCCCAGCAGTACCCGTCCCAGGCCGGTTACCCGGCCGCGCCACCGACCGTGGCGCCCATGACCGTCGACGACGTGGTCGTCAAGACGGTGGCTCTGCTCGGCATCCTCGGCATCACCGCCGCAGCCGCCTGGGTGCTCGTGCCCGACGCGCTGGTCGGTACCGCCTGGATCGGTGCGGCGGTGGTCGGCCTGGTCCTCGGCTTGATCATCTCGTTCTCCCGGATGGCCAACCCGGCGCTCGTGATCGCGTACGCGGTCGTCGAGGGCGTCTTCGTCGGCATGGTCAGCAAGGCGTTCGAGACGGCCTACGACGGCATCGTGCTGCAGGCCGCCGCAGCCAGTTTCGGCATCTTCTTCCTGATGGCGATGCTCTACAAGGCGAAGGTCATTCGGGCCACCCCGGCGTTCGTCAAGGGCATGATCGCGGTCATGACCGGCCTCTTCGCGGTCATGATGATCAACCTGGTGCTGGCGCTGTTCGGCGTCAACACCGGCCTGCGCGACGGCAGCCCGCTGGCCATCGGCTTCAGCCTGGTCTGCATCGTGGTCGCCTCGCTGAGCTTCGTGCTCAGCTTCAAGGAGATCGAGGACGGCGTCCGGATGGGCCTGCCCCAGCGCTACTCCTGGGTGGCCGCGTTCGGCATCCTGGTCAGCCTGGTCTGGCTCTACATCGAGATCCTGCGCCTGCTGAGCTACTTCCAGGGCGACGACTGACCTCGTCCGCACTGCCGACCGGCGCCCGCTCCCACTCCGGTGGGGGCGGGCGCCGTCGTCCGCGCCGTTTGCCCGCCGCCGCCGGTCCGTCCGGGGGAGAGTGACTGCGAGGGGTACGCGGGCGGAGGAGGCGGCGGTGCGCAGCGAGAACCCGGTGCTCAGGCGGCTGGATGAGACCGGCCGGGTGGAGGCCCGGGTGCTCGGCGCCCGTGACGTCGAGCCGATGACAGTCGACGACGTGGTGGTCCGTACCGTCGGGTTGCTGCTCGTGACCGGAGCGGCCGCGGCGGTGTCCTGGGCGGTGATCCCCGACGCCGTGTGGCTGGGCGCCGCGCTGGCCGGCAGCGCGCTCGCCTCGATCGCGCTGGTCCTGGTCATCTCGTTGCGGGGGATCACGAACCCGGTGCCGATCGTCGGCTACGCCGTCCTTCAGGGTCTGCTGCTGGGGGTGGCGAGCCGGACCTTCGAGCAGGTCTATCCGGGCATCGTGGTGCAGGCGGTGGCCGGCACCTTCGGCGTGTTCCTCGGCATGGCCGCGCTCTACCGGGCCCGGGTGATCCGGGCGACGCCCCGGCTGGCCCGCCTGGTGATCGGCACCCTGCTCGGCATCGCCGTGCTCAGCGTGGTCAACCTGGTCTCGTACCTGATCACCGGGCGCGCGGGTCTGGCGGTCTACAGCGTCAGCGGGGAGGTCGGCTGGCTGCCGTACGCCTTCTCGGTGGTGGCCATCATCGCCGGCGCGTTCAGCTTCATCCTCGACTTCGACCTCGTCGAGCGTTCGGTACGCGACGGTCGAGCCCGTCGGTACGCGTGGCTGAGCGCGTTCGGCCTGCTCACCGGGTTGGTCTTCCTCTACTGGCAGATCCTGCGGTTGCTCAGCTACCTGCGCCGTTGACCGGCCCGACCCGGCGCGGCAGGTGTCGGCCGTAGACTCGTCGGCGATGAGCGCAGCGGAGTTGGACAAGACCGTGCAGTTGCTGGTCGGTCAGATCGCGCACTGGCAGCAGCCCCGGTGGGCTGCCATCGCGACCGCCGGCAACGTGTCCCGCGCCGACCTGGTGCACCGCCTGGTGCAGGAGGTCGCCAACCTGGCCGCCGACGCCGAGGGGGAGCCCCGTCGGGTCGTGCCCCGGCTCGACAACGACCTGGCCCTGCCCGACCAGTTGCGGGTCGTCACTGCGGACCTGCTGGCCGCCGACCCGGGCGCCGAGGCGCTGACCCGGGCCGCCGCCGAGGTGACGGCGACCCGCGGCGCGCTCTGAGGGCGACCCGGCTCAGCTGAGCCGTTCGAGCACCATGGCCATGCCCTGGCCACCGCCCACGCACATGGTCTCCAGACCGATGGTCTTGTCGTGCCACTCAAGTGCGTTGAGCAGGGTGCCGGTGATCCGGGCGCCGGTCATGCCGAACGGGTGACCGACCGCGATGGCCCCGCCCATCACGTTCAGCTTCTCCTCCGGGATACCCAGCTCGCGGTAGGAGGGGATGACCTGCGCGGCGAACGCCTCGTTGATCTCGACCAGGTCGACGTCGTCGATGGTCATACCCGCTCGACGCAGCGCCTGCCGGGACGCCTCGACCGGCCCGAGACCCATGATCTCCGGCGACAGGGCGGTCACCCCGGTCGAGACGATCCGGGCCAGCGGGGTGAGCCCGAGTTGGTCGGCCCGCTCGGCGCTCATCACCACCACGGCTGCCGCGCCGTCGTTGAGCGGGCAGCAGTTGCCAGCGGTGATCCGACCGTCCGGGCGGAACACCGGCTTCAGGCCAGCGACCGCGTCGAGGGTGACGCCGGCCCGGGGCCCGTCGTCGGTGCTCACCACTGTGCCGTCCGGCGTGGTGACCGGGGTGATCTCCCGGCCCCAGAAGCCGTCGGCGATGGCCTTCTCGGCGAGGTTCTGGCTGCGTACGCCGAACTCGTCCATGTCGGCGCGGGTGACGTCGTACACCTGGGCCAGGTTTTCCGCGGTCTGCCCCATGCTCAGGTAGACGTCGGGCAGCTCGCCGGCGTCCCGAGGGTCGGTCCACACCTCGGCGTCGCCCTGCGCGCGGCGCTTCGAGCGCTCGCCCGCCGAGCCGAAGCGGGGGTTCTCCCAACCGCCACCCACCAGGGCCTGCGCCTCCGGTGGCAGCCCGTCGGAGCTGCCCCGGGCGTAGCGGGAAACCATCTCCACCCCGGCGGAGACGAAGACGTCGCCCTCACCGGCCCGGATCGCGTGCATCGCCATCCGGGTGGTCTGCAACGAGGAGGCGCAGTAGCGGGTCAGCGTGGCGCCGGGGACAGTGTCCAGACCGAGGAGGGTGGACACCACCCGGGCCATGTTGAAGCCCTGCTCGCCGCCGGGCAGGCCGCACCCGAGGTGGAGGTCGTCGATCGTGGTCGGGTCGAGCGCGGGGATCTTGTCCAGTGCGGCCTGGACGATTGTCGCGGCGAGGTCGTCGGAGCGGACATCGCGCAGGGACCCCTTGTGCGCCCGGCCGATGGGGGAGCGGGCGGTGGCGACGATGACGGCGTCGCGGGACGACTCAATCGGCATGGACCAACGTTAACCCGCCAGTAACATGGCGCGGAAGAAGCCGGCACGGCGGGAAATGTCACCCCCAGCCGGGGCGATCTAGCGCCGGGTCGTGGCCGCCGCCGCGGCGACGATCGCGGGCAGCAGCGCGTGTGCCCACACCCGGTAGCCGTCGGCGGAAGGGTGGAAGCCGTCCTGGCACAGCGTCCCCGCGTCGGCCCGGAAAACCGGCCCGGTCTCGGTGGCCAGGTCGACAACGGAGCCGCCCGCCTCGAGCACGGCAGTGGTCTGCGCGCGGGCCACCCGGCGCCCGGACCAGCCGACCACCTGGCGCAGTGGCGGCGCGATGGCTCGTGCCGCGCCGAGGTCGGGGCAGGTGCCCACCACCACCTCGACGCGCGCCTCACGCAGCCGGTGCACCGCCGCGCCGAGATAGGCCGCCGCTTCGGACGGTCGACGCAGCCCGGTGGCGTCGTTCGCCCCGATCAGGATCAACGCCACGTCGGGCCGCTCACCGAGCAGGGCGCGGGCCACCTGGGTGGCGAGGTCCGTCGAGCGGGACCCGGAGACACCGACGCTGGACAGGTGCACCCGGCGGCCGGTCGGGCCCTCGGCGAGGAGGTTGGCCAACTGCCCGCCGACGGTGTCCTCCAGACGGTCGACACCCACGCCCAGGGCCGACGAGTCGCCAAGCAGCACCAGTCGCAGCGGAGAGGCGCCCGCCCGGCCGACCGTGGCGCGCAGGGCCAGGCCCAGCTCCGGTTGGGCGTAGCGCCGGTGCCGGGCGACGAACGCCTCACCAGCGAGCACGGCGGCGCCCCCAACGGTGCCGGCGAGCAGCGAGAACGCCGCCGCCCGGCCCAGTCGGCCGGCGAGGCCGGCGGTCACGCTCCGCGCGCTGCGCTCGTTCATGCCAGTCCCTCCACTGTCGAGGTGTCCGAGGCGGACCCGTGCTGCGGCACCGCACCGACACCGAAGAACGCCCGTCGGCGCAACTGCGCCCACCGGCCCGCCGGCCCTCGGTCGCGGCCCCGAACCTGGACGCCGCTGACCTCCGTGCCGGCGTGGCGGGCCGCCTCCTGCGCGGCCTCTGGCAGCGACCGTACGCCGTCGCCGCGCGTCGGAGTAGCCCGTCGTTCCGGGATCGCGCCGAGGGCGGAGAGCATCGTCGGCAGAAGCGCGGCGGCGGCCATCGCGTACCCCTCGGCGGAGGGGTGGAACCGATCCCAGGCGAACATCCGGGTCGGCTCGGCCGCGAACCGGGGGCCGAGCAGGTCACCGAGGGAGACGGTCCAGCCACCCGCCTCGACCACCGCCACCGTCTGGGCGGCGGCGAGTTGGCGGCTCCAGCGGTGCGCAAGCCAGCGCAGCGGCGGCTGGATCGGACGGATCGCGCCCAGGTCGGGGCAGGTGCCGACGACCACCTTGCACCCCGCGTCGCGAAGCGTGTGCACCGCCTCGATCAGATAACGCACCGCCAGACCACGCGGCGTGCGGTTGGTGATGTCGTTGCCACCGATGAGGATCACCGCGATGTCGGGTCGGCAGTCCAGTGCCGCCTCCACCTGGTGGCGCAGCGCCGCCGAGATGGCGCCGACCACCGCGAAGCGGTGCAGCTGCACCGGACGGTGCAGTCGACGGGACAGGCCGGTGGCGAGCAGCGCCCCGGGTGTCTCGCGACGGCGGTGCACCCCGTAACCGGCCGCCGACGAGTCACCGAGCACCACCATGGTGAGCGCCGGACCGGGGAACTTGGCACCGTACATCCCGTCGCAGCGCGGCGGCGGCGCCTCGGCCATCGGGATGGTGCGGCGGGCCTGGCGGGCCTGGCCGAGCAGCACCCCGCCGGTCGCCACCGCGGCCGCCGCGGTGGCGCCTGTCCCGATGGCTGCCAGCCGCGCGACGCGCCGGGCCTGCCGCCAGCGCTCGCTAGCGGGTACGACGGAACGTGCCACCCCCATACCGCGACATTATCGCGCGGGCACGACAGCTCGCTGTCGTCGTGACGGCACCCGGGTGCCTGGAAACCGACGCGACGGGGTACCTGAGTGGGAGAGGCCGGCCGACTTGCGCCGACCCGCCACGATGATCCGGCGGAGAGGAGCGCGACGATGGGTAAGACACTGAAGCGCAGCGCGGCATTCACGGCCCTGGCGCGGGCACTTGCGGCCGGGGCGCGCAACGGGCCGTCGATCGGCACCCGGTTGGCCGCGCTGCCCCGGATGATCCGAGCCACCACCAAGGGGGAGTACGACGGTGGCCTCCGGCTGGCGTTGATGACCGCGGCGACCGCGTACATCGTCTCGCCTATCGACCTGCTCCCGGAGATCCCGCTGGCGATCTTCGGGCTGGCCGACGACGCCGTCATGGTCACCTGGTTGGCCGGCAGCGTGCTGGCCGAGACCGACCGCTTCCTGGAGTGGGAGGCCCGCCGCAGCTCGGTCATCCCCGGGGGGCTGGTGCCCTGACGGCACGTACGCTTGGCGGCGAGGAACGTCTTCCCCGGCCGCCACCGTCGGCGCCGCAACGAAGGGCACACCGTGCAGTACTACGACAACGTCGTCGACATGATCGGAAACACCCCTCTGGTGCGTCTGCGTAACGTCACCGAGGGCATCCAGGCCACCGTGCTGGCCAAGGTGGAGTACGTCAACCCGGGCGGCTCGGTGAAGGACCGGATCGCGCTGCGGATGGTGGAGGACGCCGAGGCCGCCGGTCTGCTCAAGCCCGGCGGCACCATCGTCGAGCCGACAAGCGGTAACACCGGCGTCGGTCTGGCCCTCGTCGCCCAGCTCAAGGGCTACCGGTGTGTCTTCGTCTGCCCCGACAAGGTCAGCCAGGACAAGCAGGACGTGCTCCGGGCGTACGGCGCCGAGGTGGTGGTCTGCCCGACCGCCGTCGCGCCGGAGGACCCGCGCTCGTACTACAACGTCTCCGACCGGCTGACCCGGGAGATCCCCGGTGCCTGGAAGCCCAACCAGTACAGCAACCCGGCCAACCCGCGTTCGCACTACGAGACCACCGGCCCCGAGCTGTGGAAGCAGACCGACGGCGAGCTCACCCACTTCGTGGCCGGCGTCGGCACCGGCGGCACCATCTCCGGCATCGGCCGCTACCTGAAGGAGGCGTCCGAGGGTCGGGTGCGGGTCGTCGGGGCGGACCCGGAGGGCTCGGTCTACTCCGGCGGCACTGGTCGGCCGTACCTGGTCGAGGGCGTCGGCGAGGACTTCTGGCCGGAGACGTACGACCGGGGTGTCGCCGACGAGATCGTCGAGGTCTCCGACAAGGCGTCCTTCGACATGACCCGGCGACTGGCCCGCGAGGAGGGCCTGCTGGTCGGCGGCTCCTGCGGGATGGCGGTGGTCGCCGCCCTGGAGGTCGCCCGTCGGGCCGGCCCGGACGACGTGGTGGTGGTATTGCTGCCCGACGGCGGCCGCGGCTACCTCTCGAAGATCTTCAACGACTCGTGGATGGCCCGGTACGGCTTCCTCGACAACTCCGGCGCCGAGCCGACGGTGGCCGACGCGCTGGCAAGCAAGCCGGGCCAGCTGCCCGAGCTGGTGCACGTGCACCCCACCGAGACGGTCCGGGACGCGATCGACTACATGCGCGAGTACGGCGTCTCGCAGTTGCCGGTCCTCAAGGCCGAGCCGCCGGTGGTGACCGGTGAGGTCGCCGGCTCGATCGCCGAACGGGACCTGCTCGACGCGCTGTTCACCGGTCAGGCCCACCTGCACGACACGATCGAGCGGCACATGGGTGACCCGCTGCCGATGATCGGTGGCGGTCAGCCGGTGAGCGAGGCGGTGGGCATGCTGGAGAAGTCCGACGCCGCCCTGGTCCTGGTCGACGGCAAGCCCAAGGGCGTCCTGACCCGCCAGGACCTCCTGGCCCACCTGGGCGCCCACTGACTCCCGCCCGGTGCCCCGCCTGCGGGCGGGGCACCGGGTGACCGTCCGGCCCTTTGCTCTGCTGACGCATACGCACCACCCTTACCGCCGCGCTTACCCCACCCCCGCGCTCACCCCGCACTCACCCCCCGCGCTGACTCCGCCTTCCGCGCTCACCTCCGCGCTGACCCCGCCTTCCGCGCTCACCCCGCACTGACCCCCGCCCCGGCTGCTCGCGTCGCGCTGACCCCGCCTTCCGCGCTCACGTCGCACTGACCCCCGCCCCGGCTGCTCGCGTCGATCATGGACTTGTGGTGGTGTGCAAAGGGGGTGAAAGTCACCAAGGCGCCCACCACAAGTCCATGATCGACCAGGCAGGTCGGCGTGGGCGGGGCACCGTGGGACCGTTGCGCCCCTGCCCTACCCCGCGCCGTCGATCTTGTACTTACTGTCGCCCAAATACCGCTCTTGTCACGTTTTGCGACAACAGAAGATGCAAGATCGGCGCGGGCGCGGGCGCGGGCGCGGGCGGCGCAGGGCGCGGGCGCGGGTGGCGCGGGGCCGGGCGCGGGTGGGGGTGGGGGTGCGTGGGGTGGGAGTTGGGGTTAGAGGGGGCGGGTGTAGCGGAGCTGGGGGGTGAGGGCGGTGCCGATGTGCTCCTCGCGCTCCACGCCCGTCGACGTCCAGCCGCCGCGCTCGTAGAAGGAGCGGGCGTGGGCGTTGTCCCGGAGTACCCAGAGCACCCCGCGCCGCCAACCTCGGGCGCGCATGGCGTCCAGCGAGTCCACCATCAGCGCGCGACCGACGCCCCGGCCCTGCTCGCGCGGGTCGAGGTGGATCGCGTTGAGCAGCCCGGTGCCGGGGTCGTCCTCGTCGTCCGGGCCCAGGTGGCTGAACCCGACCAGCGCCCCGGCCCGCTCGGCCACCGTCATCCGATGGGTGTCGCGCTCCCAGTGCCACCGCTCGACCCAGTAGCGCCCCATCGCCTCCGCTGTCGGGTCGGCAAGCGCCTCGGCCGGCAGGAAGGCGGAGTACGCGGCGACCCGGGAGCGCTGGTGCAGAGCACCCACCGCCATCAGGTCGCCTTCGGTCGCGGGGCGGAGCGTGACGGTCACCCGGCCGAGGCTACCCGGCGCGGCGGCAGCTGCACGGTGGTGAGGTCCTCGGCGATGACCAGCTCACCGTCGAAGTGGGCGCGCGCCTCGTCGTGGAACCGGCGCGGGTCGGGGTAGCGCTGGGAGAAGTGGGTGAGCACGAGTCGGCGTACCCCGGACTCGGTCGCCACCCGGGCGGCCTGCGCCGCGGTCAGGTGGCCGACCTCGGCGGCGAGCGCGGCCTCCGACTCCAGGAACGTCGACTCGATGACCAGCAGGTCGGCGTGCTCGGCGAGGGCGTACACCCCGTCGCAGAGGCCGGTGTCCATCACGAACGCGAACCGCTGCCCCGGCCGGGGCACGCTCACCTCGGCGCGGGTGACGCGACGTCCGTCGAGGTCCAGGTGCCCGACGCGGATCAGCTCGCCGACGGCCGGCCCCACGATGCCGTACGCGGACAGCCTCTCCGGCAGCATCCGGTGCCCGTCCGGCTCGACCAGGCGGTAGCCGTACGTCTCGATGGGGTGCCGGAGCCGACGTGCCTCGAGCGTGCCGCAGCGCAGGGCGATCCGCTGCCCGTCGGCCTCAATGGGCTCGACGTGCAGCTCGGCGGTCTCGTAGAACGAGGTGGCGTACCGCAGCCGGGTGAAGTATTCGGCGCCGCCGGCGGGGAAGTGCACGGCGACCGGGTGCGCCACCCGGTCCAGCGAGAGCCGCTGGATGGTGCCGGGCAGGCCGAGGCAGTGGTCGCCGTGGAAGTGGGTGACGCAGATCCGGGTCAGGTCGGTGGCGGTGACGGTGGTGTGCAGGAGTTGACGCTGACTGCCCTCACCCGGGTCGAAGAGGATCACCTCGTCGTCCCAGCGCAGCACGTACCCGTTGTGGTTGCGCTGCCGGGTGGGCGCCTGGCTGGCCGTCCCCAGCACCACCAGTTCGCGCATCGACATCGAGGGCCTCCGGATATGGAGCGACCCCCGGGGCGCTCCGCGCATGTGCGCGGGCCGGCTGGACTTGGCCGGCACCCCGGGGGTCGGGTGGCTGTCGTGGATTCGCCGCACCGCTGCCACACGGTCTCGACGATGGTGCTTTTGCCCGCCTCGCGGCGAGCCGATCACTGTCGAGGACAGCGGCTAGCTGACAGCCACCTCACGAGTCCGATTGCTATACAAGTCTGGACCACCTCCTTTCACGTGTACGGCCACGTTATCGAGTTCTCGTCGGGCTCGGCAACGGATTTCGATCACAGGGCCGAACGGGAATGCCCCGGCCAGTTGCTCAGGTGGCGAAGGTCGGGTCGGCGTACCCCATCCTCCGCATCTTCGCGACGGTGAAGACGATCATGATCTCGTCGCCCGACGATGTGCATCTCGCCGTCGCCGCGAAAGGCGCTGACGCTGGGCATCTCGATACGACCGGACAAGGGGGCCTCCTGGGCGCAATCGTCGTGTGGTGCGGACGTCGGTCGTATGGGCCAGGAGGTCCCGGGGCGTTCAGACTTTCTCGTCGACTCTTTCCGAGCGCGGGCGCGTCCACCCCAGGAACCGCTCGGCGTACGCCGCCGGGTCAGGCTTCAGGCCCAGCCGCAGAGCGTCGGTGAACGCTTCTCGCGCGAGCGTGGTCAGCATGAGGAGCATCCCGACGCGGTCGCCGCGCCAGCGGGAGAGCAGTGATAGCCGCGCGGCGGAGCACGGCCAGTGCGAGCCGCAGCGCGTGCACCGCCAGTGCGGCATACCGGGGTGGTGCGGGCGGGGCCGCATTAGTCGGCCCCCGGCCGGATCGGCGAGGGTATGCGGGCCTCGTCGGCACGGCGCGGGGCCTGGGCGATCAAATCCACGCCCGCGCGCATCACGAATAGCTCGCGCTTCGCGCCTGTCCCGCGGTGCGGGTCCAGCTCGTAACCTTCGAGCCACAACCACCCGTAGGGCTTGCGCCGGTCGGTCAGCTCCCGAGCGACCCGCACAACGATCGGGCGCACGAACTGAGGGCTCGCGGCCCGCGTCAAGCGGACCACGTCCCCTGCCACGAACGCGCGCTCGGTCATCAGCCGACCCGGACAGGGGTACGGGCGACCGGACGGCGAGTAGTCCGTCCAGCGGACGGGGCCGGGGCGGGCGGATCCTGCCAGATCAGGCCGGCAGGCATGACGAACAACGAACGTCGCTCGACAGCGTCGCCATTCGCGCCCAACTGGTAGACGTCGATCCAAAGCCACCCGTAGTAGGTCGGCCAATCGAGCGCCCGAATGACGCGCACGATGATCGGGCGCATGAACTGCACACTCGCGGCGGCGGTCAGGCGCAAGACGTCGCCCGTCCTCGGCGTGCGCACGGCCTCCGTCATGCGGCCACCCCCGACGGGCGCCAGCGGGTGTCAGGGACACGGTTGGCGCGTGTGACAGGCCAGATTGGAACGACGGTCCCCGGCGGCCACGGGATCGGCGGAGGCGTGGGCTTCGGGTCGGTCTTCGGCTCAGGCTTCGGTTCTGGCTTCGGCTTGTCCGGCACGGCGCTCCCCCTCGTCAGGATTAGGGGGGCCGCCCCTGAGTGCTCGCCCGCGAGGCGGCCCCGGGCTAACACCGCCGCCGGGCTGCGCCTCCACCAGCGGTGCCGCTTACCCACCACCATCGCGAACAGTGATGGGACCAGTACACGACGTTGGTCTATTCTCAGGGGACGTTCGGGACGTCCATCGTGGAGGCGGGATGAACCATGCACTTCAGGCGGCGATGACCGAGGCTGGCGAGACAGCAGAGAGTTTGGCAGTTCAAACGGGTGTTGACCCGAAGACAGCAGCGCGGTGGATAAGCCCGGGACGTGTGCCGCAACCGCGACGGCGCGCGAAGCTAGCAGCGATCCTCCGGCGGGACGTTGGGGACCTCTGGCCGGATGTCCTGAAACGGCGCGAGCCGCAATGGCTGCGCGAGTGGGTCGACTGGGAGCGCGAGGCGGTCGCGATTCGGTGGTTCGAGCACACATGGGTACCCGGCCTGTTGCAGACCGAGGCATATGCGCGGGCAACGCTCGCGGGCGAAGCTCTGACCGCGGACGAGGTTGCAGACGTCGTAGCTTCGCGCATGGACCGACAAGCCATCGCGCGTCGCGAGCGTCCGCCCCTGCTGGTCGCGGTCATTCATGAACTGGTGCTGTATCAGTCGGCGTATGGCGATCGGGCGCTGATGCGGGAGCAGTGCGAACACCTCGCCGAGTGCGCCGCGCTGCCGTCGGTTCAGGTGCTAGTGGTGCCGCGGGACGTCGGGATGTATCCGGGCCTAGGTGGTGGGTTCATCGTGGCGGAGCTACCCGACGGCGAGCACGTGGCGCACGTCGACAGCCAGGCGCGGGCGCAGATCGTAAATCAGGCTGCGGACATTGCTACGCTGAATCGCAGATGGGAGCGCATCAGGAGTGAGGCTTTGTCCCGTCTTCAGTCTCTAGACCTGATCAGGAAAGCAGCGGGATCATGGACATGACCGGCGCACAGTGGCGTAAGAGCACGAAGAGCGGCAACAACGGCGGATCGTGCGTTGAAGTCGCCGACAACCTCCCGGGCGTCGTCCTCGTCCGTGACACGAAGGATCGCGACGGGGGAACGCTGACCTTCAGCGCCGCCGCGTGGCGTGGCTTCGTGTCGATGGCGCGAGACGCCAGCTGAACGACTGACCGCGAAAGCCCCCGGCCGGGTCGGGGGCTTTCGCGTGGGGCGACGGCGCGTATTGGTGCTCTTCCACAGCTTTGATGACGTTGTCGACCGCTTCCGGGAACGAGGCGCGTAGATGCCAGGCCGTGAAGAGATCCACGTCGCCGCTGAGTCGATTGCCCATGCCGTGCGCCCTCACTGCGTAGCCACCGGCCAGGGCGAAGCCAAATCGGCCGGCAGCCGCGAGAGCGACTCTGGTGATCTTGATGTGGCTCGGCAGCATCGTTCAGGCGGCGCGTCGAGGGACGCTGCGGAGTTCGGGGAAGCGTTCTTCCCAGGCGCGGCGAACGGCTTGGGGTAACCACATTGATGGCCAGAGCTGGATCAGCGAGTCGCGGCTGACGTAGGCGTAGAGGTCAGTCGGACTAGCGGCCTCGTTGAGGACGGTTCGGTACAGGTCGCCGACGCGCCCGGGCTGCGTAAGGTCGTAACGAGAGTTGCCGGACCACTTCAAGTGGCGTGGTAGATCTACCACCCCGGATGTGGGCCCGCGAAGATCATCAAGGGTTTCGGGCACGACGACCGGCTTGGCGTAACCGTGTGGACGGCTGGCGCTGTCACCGCTCATCGTGCCCTCCCGTACGTCTGAATCAGGCTAACGCCTCGACTCAGCCGCCGACACGGGCCACGCCGACCGGGCAGCTCAGCCCGTTCGGTGCAGGATGCAGTTACCCGCATAGAGATCCGGCTGTGCGCGTAGTGCGCACATGCGCGAGGCCAGTGCGCGGGTAGCGGGGGATCACCTGCCCCGACGTCAGGCCGCCAGGAGCCTCAGGCGCGTTTCCACGACTACCTCATCGAGCCTCTCGAGAGTGGCGGCGAGCCCTGCGGCCTGCGCCCGCAGCCGGGTTCGCTCCTCCTCCAGGCGCTCGACCATGGCCGGGGTCGTCGTCCCAGTGTCGACGCAGGGCAAGATCTCCGCAACGTGCCGAACGGAAACGTTTTGGTAAGGCGGTCCAGCCGGGAGACAGAGGAACGCCCCGGCCGTTGGCCGGGGCGTTCCGCCTTCATCAAGGCGTGCTGTTGAGCCCGAGGTTAGGGGCACAGTAAGTGAGCCCTGTGGGGCCGTGGTTGCAGTACCCGTTCGGGTTCTTCGACTCTGACGGACGATGTAGTGCTCGGAAGGCCCGGCGATGGCTCAGCCGGGGCGGTTCCCGAGTGATGCGATCATGCGGACGTGGACATCGACGAGATCCGGGCCGCGTTCGAGGACGTATTCGATCAAGCCATCCTGTTCCACGGCTTCGCCGACCACATGCGTGACTACGACGTCTTCATCTATGCCACCGCCGACCCCAGCACCGGAATCGCACCCAAGCACCTGAGGTACCGGTTCAAGTACTGCGTCCGGGCCGTGGCCACCTCCGCCGTACCGCCCGCCGTCTGGAAAGACTCACTCGACGAGCGGCTCGTTGATTATGAACAGGGCGTTGACCTCGACGGATACGTATGGGGCGTCAAGTGGCAGGAGCTGTACCCAGGTATGAGACTGCTGGCTGACTCGCCCGACGCGGAGCGGTGGTCACAAGATCTAGATCTTCCGTTTCACGAAGCCGCCATCGGGACGAACGGCCACAACATCTCCCTGGTCTTCTCGGACCTGGCCGTCGACACGGTCGACATCGGGTTCGCGCCTTTCGTTTTGGCTGGAGGGGGACCAGACTTCAAGGTCCCCCTCCCCCAGGACGCCCGATGAGCTAGTGCGCTTCAGCGACTCGGGCCACGCCGACCGGGCAGCTCAGCCCGTTCGGGCCGTGGTTGCAGTACCCGTTCGGGTTCTTGGTCGGTGCCAGGTACTGCTGGTGGTAGTCCTCGGCGAAGTAGTAGCTGCCGAGCGGGGCGATCTCGGTGGTGATCTCACCCTTGCCGGCGCGCGTCACGATCGGCTGGAACGCGTCCCGGGACGACTCCGCGATGGTCCGCTGCTCGTCGGTGGTCGTGTAGATCGCCGAGCGGTACTGGGTGCCCACGTCGTTGCCCTGGCGCATGCCCTGGGTCGGGTCGTGGTTCTCCCAGAAGACCTTCAGCAGGTCCTCATAGTTGATCTTGCTGGGGTCGTACACCACCTGGACGACCTCGGCGTGCCCGGTCCGGCCGGAGCACGTCTCCTCGTACGTCGGGTTCTTGGTGATGCCACCCGCGTAGCCGGCGGAGGTGGTGTAGACGCCGGGCAGCGTCCAGAACAACCGCTCGGCGCCCCAGAAACAGCCCATGCCGAAGACCGCCACCTGCAGGCCCTCCGGGAACGGGCCCTTCAACGGGGTGCCCAGCACCTCGTGGCGGTCGGCGACCGGCATGGCGATCGGACGGCCCGGCAGGGCCTGGTCGGGCGAGACCATATCGGCGTTCATACGGCGCAAAAACACGGTGGGGATCTCCTCTCGTACCTCTCCCAGCGTGTAACACCGGAGGGTTCAGCTTCCTTACCCGCGTGTGCGTGAGTCAGGCCCCACCCGGGAGCGCCGTGCCGATCCGGTCGGCGTACGTCTGGGCCTCGGTGTCGTCCTCGTACCGTGTGCGCGGCCAGAAGAAGCCCCGCAACCCGTCGCCCTTGGTCCGCGGGACCACGTGGGTGTGCAGGTGGGGCACTGATTGGGACACCTTGTTGTTCATCGCCACGAACGTCCCACCGGCACCGAGAGCGGTCTCCACCGCCACCGCCAGCCGCTGGACCATGGCGAAGTAGCCGGGCAGCAGGTCGGCCGGCAACTCCGCCAGGGTGACCAGGTGCACCCGGGGCACCACCAGCACATGCCCCTTGAACACCGGCCGGGTGTCCAGGAACGCCACCCCGTCCGGGGTGTCAGCCACCCGGAACGCCGGCACCTCGTCCGTCACGATGCCGCAGAAGACGCAACCGCTCATCGGGCCAGGCTATGCCGCCGACCTCGTGGGTCCTGGCGCCCCCTACGCGCGAACCGACTGTGATAGTCATCTAGTTGAATGGATCAGCGCGGACGACCTCGGCCGCCGGCCGACCCGTCGACGCGCCGAAAGGACGAACTTTGCGGATCAGAAGAGGCACCACCCTGGCGCTTGCGGCGCTCACCGCCGGTCTGCTCACCGGCGCGGTCCCGGGCCACGCCCAGGCGGCCGCCGCACCCACCGCCACCCTGCTGCCGCTGAACACCGTGGCCGACGTGGTGTCGACAGGTGACCGGGTCTTCGTCAGCGGCGGCAGTTCCGCCACGGATGTCGTGGTGACAAGCGCGACCGGCACGGTGGTCGGTGCCCTGTCGGGCCTGCCCGGCCCCACCGACCTGCTGCTCAGCGCCGACCGGCGGACGCTCTACGTGGCGCTGCCCACCGCCAACGCCATCGCCGCCTTCGACACCGGTTCGCTGATCGAGTCGGCCCGGTACGACACCGGCGCGGGCGAGTGCCCGTCGTCGCTGGCGTCGACCGGGCGGTACCTGTGGTTCGGCTACGGCTGTGACCAGTGGGGCGGCAACATTGGCCGGATCGACCTCGGACGCCAGCCGGCCCGGGTCACCACGGGGATGGCCACCACTCAGGACTTCTACGGCGCTCCGTTGCTGGCCGCCGCAAGTCAGAACCGTTCGGTGCTGCTGGCCGGGCAGGTGTCGTTGAGCCCGGCGTCGGTCTACGCGTACGCGATCGGGACCGGGGGGAACCTGGCCCTGCTGCGGGCGAACACCTCGGTGGTGATCGGCAGCAACCTGCAGGACATCGCCCTCGACCCGACCGCCACCACGCTCTACACCGCAGCCGGTGCCCCGTACGAGGTGCAGGCGTTCCCGTTCGCCGACATCACCACCCCCTCCGCGACCTTCCCCACCGGCGCGTACCCGGCCGCCGTCGAGCCGTCCCGCGACGGCACCAGGATCGCCGCCGCGGCGGACACCTCGTACCTGTTCGTCTATCAGCCGGACGGCACCGAACTGACCCGCTTCCTGCTGGGAGGCGGTGAGCTGAGCCCGCGAGGGCTGGCCTGGTCGCCGAACGGCGCACGGCTCTACGCGCTCTCCTACGACTGGACCGGGAGAAACCAGGCCACCCTGCACGTCCTGCCCGTACCGGCTGGCTGACCGGCCCGCCGGCCTTGGACCGGCGTGGGGGTCGGGCCGGATGGTCCGGCCCTCACGCCGGAGCACGGGTTCCGTTCCAGCCCTCTCCGACGGGGCACTAGCCTCACCAGAATGAGTCACGGCTTCGAGACGCTCGCCATCCACGCCGGTCAGGACCCTGAGGCCCGCACCGGCGCGGTGATCCCACCGATCTACCAGACCAGCACGTACGCCCAGGACGCCGTCGGCGCACCCCGGCTCGGCTACGAGTACAGCCGTTCCGGCAACCCGACCCGGGACGCCCTCCAGGAGTGCCTGGCGGCGTTGGAGGGTGGTCCGGTGGGGCTCGCCTTCGCCAGCGGTCTGGCGGCGGAGGACACCCTGCTGCGGGCCGTGTGCCAGCCCGGCGACCACGTGGTGATCCCGGACGACGCCTACGGCGGCACGTACCGGCTCTTCGCCCGGGTCGCCCAACGCTGGGGCCTGGAGTTCAGCCCGGCCAAGGTCTCCGACCCGGCCGCGGTCCGGGCGGCCGTCCAGCCCGGCCGCACGAAGATCGTCTGGGTGGAGACGCCGACCAACCCGCTGCTCGGTATCGCCGACATCGCCGCCCTGGCCGCCGTGGCCCATGACGCGGGCGCACTGCTGGTGGTGGACAACACCTTCGCCTCGCCGTACCTCCAGCAGCCGATCGCCTACGGCGCGGACGTGGTGGTGCACTCCACCACCAAGTACATCGGCGGGCACTCCGACGTGGTCGGTGGCGCGCTCGTCGTCGCCGACGCCGGGCTCGGCGAGGAGTTGCGCTACCACCAGAACGCGATGGGCGCGATCAACGGCCCGTTCGACGCCTGGCTCACCCTGCGGGGCATCAAGACCCTCGGGGTACGCATGGACCGGCACTGCGACAACGCCGAGCGGCTCGCCGCCTACCTGGACGGGCACGCCAAGGTCGCCCAGGTGCTCTACCCGGGGCTGCCCTCGCACCCCGGTCACGAGGTGGCCGCCAAGCAGATGCGCCGGTTCGGCGGCATGATCTCGTTCCGCGCCGCCGGTGGTGAGGACCACGCCGTGGACATCTGCAACCGGGCCAAGCTCTTCGTGCTCGCCGAGTCGCTCGGAGGCGTGGAATCCCTGATCGAGCACCCGGGTCGGATGACACACGCAAGTGCTGCCGGCTCGCCGCTTGAAGTTCCCGGCGATCTCGTGCGACTGTCTGTCGGCATCGAGACGGTCGACGACCTACTCGCCGATCTGGAGCAGGCGCTGGGCTGACCGCTGGGGAGGATGGCCGTGCAGGACATCATGGCGACCTGGGTCGGAGCGACCGCCAAGCAGATCGCCCGGGGCGTACGCCGAGGTGACGTCTCGGCGACCCAGGTCGTCGCCGACCACCTCGAGTACATCTCCCGAGCCGACCGTGAGCTGGCCGCGTTCCGCGCCGTTCGCGGCGGTGAGGCGATCACCGAGGCGGAGAAGGTCGACGAGCAGGAGGACCTGGCCAACCTGCCGCTGGCCGGGGTCCCGGTGGCGGTCAAGGAGAACACCCCGGTCGCCGGCCTGCCCACCTGGAACGGGTCGGCTGCCGCCCGTACCGACGTCGCGGAGGCCGACCACGAGGTGGTGCGTCGGCTGCGTGGCGCCGGCGCGGTGATCCTCGGCGTGACCCGGATGCCGGAGCTGGGCCTGTGGGCCCTCACCGACGACGAGAGCGCGGTGACCCGCAACCCGTGGGACAGCACGCGTACCCCCGGTGGGTCTTCGGGTGGTGCGGCCGCGGCGGTCGCCGCCGGGCTGGTGCCGATCGCGCACGCCAACGACGGCCTCGGCTCGATCCGGATCCCTGCGGCCTGCTGCGGGCTGGTCGGCCTCAAGCCTGGTCGGGGTGTGGTGCCCTGCCAGCTCGGGGCGGACGACTGGTTCGGTCTCACCGAGCACGGCATGCTGACCAGCACGGTCGCCGATGCGGCAGTCGGCTTCTCGGTGCTGGCCGGCCGGCGCCCGGAGAAGTTGGTCCCCCCGCAGCGGCTGCGGGTGGGCGTCTCGCTGCGCTCCCCGGTGCGCGGTGTCGCACCCGACGCGCCCAACCGGGACGCGGTCGCCGCCGCCGGTCGGCTCCTCGCCGCCGCCGGGCACGACACCGTGCCGGCCGATCCGGTCTACCCCACCGCGCTCGGCCTGCAGGGCATCGCCACCTGGTTCGCCGCGGCCGCCGCCGACGTCCGTGCCTCCGGTCTGGACCGGCGTGGCCTGCAACGACGTACCCGCCGACACGTCGCGCTCGGCGAGTGGGCGCAGCGTCGCGGCTACGTGCGGGAGGCGGACCGGGCCGCCTGGCGGCAACGGTCGGTCGACTTCTTCACCGACCACTCGGTCGACCTGCTGCTCACCCCGGCGCTGGCGAGCGCGCCACCGGAGGCGGCACGCTGGTCGGAGCGGTCCTGGCGGTCGAACATGACGGCAAACATCCGGTACGCCCCGTACGCCGCGCCCTGGAACGTTGCCGGCCTGCCGGCGGTGGTCGTGCCGATCGGCCGCCGCCCGGACGGCCTGCCGGTCGCCGTGCAGCTCGTCGGTCCGCCCGGCTCGGAGCTGCTGCTGCTCGGTGTGGCCGGCCAGTTCGAGATGGCCGCCCCCTGGACGCGCCACGCTCCCGGTTATCCCCGCGCCGAAACGGGGTCGGCGGCCGTCGCATGATCGTCTAGCGTGTGCGCGCACCGACGCGCAACCTGGCCCGTCGCGCCAGCTTCGTGATCCACTCGGGATCCTTGACGTCGGGGGTCCGGACGGCCCGGATGCCGCGTTTTCCGGGATACCGAGTGGATCAACCCGGTCCGGTCGGTCCGCGCCCTGAACGGCCCGCGCCCCGGACGACCCGTTCCCTGGTCGGCCGGCGCTTCGGTGGGCCTGGCCGGCGGGTTGGTCGGGGAGCGCGGATGGCACGATCGGGGCATGACGGAACTGGTCGGTCTCGACGACGTGCGGGCCGCACGGGAGTTGCTCGCTGGCGTCACCCGCACCACCCCGCTGGAGCCCTCCCGGCCGCTCAGCGCGGCGCTCGGCGGGCCGACCTGGCTCAAGTGCGAGAACGTGCAGCGCGCCGGCTCCTACAAGGTGCGCGGCGCGTACGTGCGGATCTCCCGGTTGTCGGCGGCGGAGCGGGAGCGCGGTGTGGTCGCGGCGAGCGCCGGCAACCACGCACAGGGCGTGGCCCTCGCCGCCGGCCTGGTCGGCACGCACGCCACCGTCTTCATGCCGGTCAACGCGCCGCTGCCGAAGGTGGCCGCCACCAAGGGGTACGGCGCGCAGGTCGAGTTGGCCGGGAACACCGTCGACGAGTCGCTCGTCGCCGCGCACACGTACGCCGAGCGCACCGGCGCGGTGCTGATCCACCCGTTCGACCACGCCGATGTGATCGCCGGGCAGGGCACGGTGGCGCTGGAGATCCTCGAGCAGTGCCCGGACGTGAAGACGATCATCACCGGGGTGGGCGGTGGCGGTCTGATCTCGGGCATGGCGGTGGCCACGAAGGCGTTACGGCCCGACGTTCGGATCATCGGCGTGCAGGCGGCCGGTGCGGCGGCGTTCCCGCCCTCACTCGTGGCCGGGGAACCGGTGCGGCTCCCCGTGTTCTCCACGATCGCCGACGGCATCGCGGTCGGCCGGCCGGGCGAGATCACCTTCACGCACGTACGCAAGCTGGTCGACGAGATCGTCACGGTCTCCGAGGAGGACATCTCCCGGGCCCTGCTGATGCTGCTCGAGCGCGGCAAGCAGGTGGTGGAGCCGGCCGGGGCGGTAGGTGTCGCCGCGCTGCTGGCCGGCGTGGTCGAGGTGGAGACGCCGGTGGTCGCGGTGCTCTCCGGCGGCAACATCGACCCGCTGCTCATGCTGCGGGTGATCGAGCACGGGTTGGCCGCCGCAGGTCGTTACCTGCGGGTGACCGTCCGCTGTTCGGACCGGCCGGGGCAGCTCGCGTCGCTGCTCAGCCAGATCGCCGAGCACCGGGCCAACGTGGTGGACGTGGAGCACCAGCGGGCCAACCCGCACCTCGGCCTCGGCGAGGTGGAGGTGGCCCTGTCGGTGGAGACCCGGGGCGTCGAGCACTCGGACACGCTGATCAGCGCCCTGCGGGCCAGCGGCTATCAGGTGGTCTTCGCGGCCGAGGCGTGACACCTCGGTGGGTGCCACGCCTCGGTTGCGCGGTGTTTCGAGAGCGGGTGCCGACCTGGTGGGCCCGGCCGGCGTCGGGTGGCGCGCTCGGCGCCGGTCAGCCGGAGAACGGCTCGAAGCTGACCACAGTCACCTTGATGTCGGCGCCGCTGGGGGCCGTGTAGGTGCAGGTCTGCCCGGGGCGACCGCCCAGGATCGCCTTGCCCAGCGCGGACTCGGGGCTGTAGACGGTCAGGTCGGTCGTCGCCGCGATCTCCCGGGAACCGAGCAGGAACGTCTCGGTGTCGCTGGTGTCGTCGTCGAAGTAGATCGTCACGACCATGCCCGGCGACACCGCGTCGGCGGTCGGAGCCTCGCCGACCTTTGCGGTGCGCAGCAGCTCCTGCAGGTAGCGGATGCGACCCTCGGCCTTGCCCTGCTCCTCGCGGGCGGCGTGGTAGCCGCCGTTCTCCCGCAGGTCGCCCTCTTCGCGCCGGGCGTTGATCTCGGCTGCGACCGCCGGGCGGTTGGCGATGTGCTCGTCGAGCTCGGCCTGGAGGCGGTCGTGCGCGTCCTGGGACAGCCAGGTGGCGGGCGCCTCGTTGCCAGTGGACACAGGCGTTCTCCTCAGTTGTGCGTGGCTGGCTGACAGGTGAACTACCAAGTTACCAGTGCGGTACGACACAGCGTGTCGGCCATCACCGCCGGTGTCCGGTCCCGACACCGGCGGTAGGCGCTCGGCGAAACCCGTTCTCGACGCTGTTTTGGCAGCTCAGGACGGTGGTCGGCAGCGCAGAACCTCGCCGATGAAGGGGCGCGCGGTGGTGGTCAGGCGGTGCCGGGTGCTGACGTGCCGCTCCCCGGGACCGGCGGTCACCGTGACCGTTTCGCGGGCCACCTCGGTGCCGGAACGGTCCCGGGCGCGCAGTACACAGACCGCCGACCCACCGGCCGGAACCGTCACCCGAAAGTCGACAACCACCTGATTGTCCGCGATGTCGGTGTACGTGATCACCTGGGCGTCGTAGGCCGGGTCGCCGTACTGGCGGTAGAGGCGTACCGAGATCACGGTGAGCGTCGCCACGAGCGCCAGCAGCACCAGTGCGGCGAGCAGCGTACGGCGGCGCTTTCCGCCGGGTGCGCGGCGGCGGCCGTAGCGCCCGGCCGGAAATACCGGCGCGCCTGGTGAAATTGTGGCGTGCGTCTCGGTCACCGGCGGGTATCTCCTGGCGTTGTTGTCGGCGGCATCGGCAAGAATGGCAGAGCCCCATCCTCCCACCCCGTCCAGCGGCCGGAATGGCAGGTCATGCCCGGCGCTGGTGGCCGACGGCAGGGTGCGGCGAGGAGAGATCCCGGCAGGTCAGCCGGTCGAGCCCGGTCGGGTCCACCGTCCGGCACAGACGAGGAGCGCCGAAGTTGGCAGAGCAACTGCGTCTCATGGCCGTGCACGCGCACCCGGACGACGAGTCGAGCAAGGGCGCGGCGACGACGGCGAAGTATGTCGCACAGGGGGTGGACGTCCTGGTCGTGACGTGCACGGGCGGCGAGCGCGGGAGCGTGCTCAACCCCAAGCTCGACCGACCCGACGTGTGGGCCAACATCGGCGAGATCCGGCGTGCCGAGATGGACGCCGCGCGGGCGATCCTCGGCGTCGACCAGGCCTGGCTGGGCTTCGTCGACTCGGGTCTGCCCGAGGGTGACCCGCTCCCGCCGCTGCCCGAGGGGTGTTTCGCCCTTCAGGACGTCGAGGTCGCCGCCGGCCCGCTGGTGCGGCTGATGCGCGAGTTCCGTCCGCACGTGGTGACCACGTACGACGAGGAGGGTGGCTACCCGCACCCGGACCACATCATGTGCCACAAGGTGAGCGTGGCCGCGTTCGAGGCCGCAGGTGACCCGGAGCGCTACCCGGAGCTGGGCGCGCCCTGGCAGCCGCTGAAGCTCTACTACGACATCGGCTTCTCCAAGGGCAAGATCATGGCCCTGCACGAGGGCATGCTCGCCGCCGGCCGGGAGTCGCCCTACGAGGAGTGGATCAAGCGGTGGGAGGACCGGCCCGACAAGGGCCCGCGGATCACCACCCGGGTCGAGTGCGCCGAATACTTCCCGGTCCGCGACGACGCGCTGCGCGCCCACGCCACCCAGGTCGACCCGGACGGCTTCTGGTTCCACGTGCCGATGGAGCTGCAGCGGAGCGCCTGGCCGACCGAGGACTACGAGTTGGCCCGCTCGATGGTCGACAGCCCGCTGCCCGAGTCCGACCTCTTCGCCGGGGTCCGGGAGACGGCGCACGCGCGCTGATTCCCGGCGGGTCTACCCTGGTTACCAACCGCACATCGGAGGAACGCCATGCTGACCGCTGCCCAGGTGCTCGCGGAGAACAACTTCGGGGACACCCGCACGGGTGGTCTGGCCGGGCCGATGGGCCTCTTCCTCATCCTGTTGTTGGCCACCGCGACGATCCTGCTGATCCGCAACATGAACGCCCGGCTGCGCCGTCTGCCGGACCGCTTCTCCCAGCAGTCGGGGTCGACCGATCCGACCAGGGCCGACGCGACAGTCGTCGATCCGACAGACGAGACCGGGGGGCGTGATTCATCCACCCCCGCTCCCAACGGGCACCAGCAGCACCTGAACGGGTAGTCAGCGCATGATTCACGCCGAACCGGGTGGTCGCCCCCTGTTGCGACCACCCGGTTTGGCTTAGCCTTCCGCCGGGGGGACCAAAAGTCTCCGAGCCGTGTGCGGGAGGAGGCGCCGATGAGCAGCACAGCACCGGCCGCCCGCCGCGACGTCGGTCGGTCGGCTGACGGGGGAGGTCGATGACCTCCACGCCGGCCGGCGACCCGTTCGATCGGCTCGGGGTGCGTGGCACACCGGGCCGGCTGCTCGTGCTCACCGCCGCCGTCACGCTCACCGCCCTGACCGCCGCCGCGGTCGGGCTGACCCTCCCGGTCCGGCTGCCGGCCGACGACCCACTCGGCGGCCCGGCCCGCTTCGGCATCGCCGTCGCCGTCCTGGCCCTCGCCCAACTCGCCCGGCTGCGGTTCCGTTCGGCAGCGGGCATGGTCAGCATCACCTGGGGCGAGGCTGCCCTGATCGTCTGCCTCTACCTGACACCGGCGGGCTGGCTTCCGTCCGCCACGCTGCTCGGCACCGGGCTGGCCTGGACGGTGCTGTCACTGCACAACGACCGCCGTCCGGCCCTGGAGATCGTCCGGATCGCCTCGTCGCTCGCCGCCGCAGCGGCGCTTGCCGTCTCCGTGACCACGGCGCTGGGTCGACCGCTGCTCTCCCCACCCACCCCGATGCTGGCGCTGGCCGTGATCGCCGGTTCGGTGACGTACCTCCTGGTGAACGCCTGGCTGGGCGGTGTGACGCTGGGTCTGCGCCACGGTCTGCCGATCGGGTCGACCCTGCTCGCCGCGCTGCGCGGCAAGCTGATGATGTTCGTCGGCAACGTGGCGGTGGGTCTCGTGGTGGTCGCTCTGCTGGAGCTGGATCCGCGGTGGTTGCTGTTGCTGCCGCCGCTGCTGTGGTTGCTGCAGCAGACCTACCGGTACCGGCTGCGCTCCGACCAGGAGCGCCGCACCTGGCGTGCCTTCGCCGAGGCCACCGCGGCCCTCAACCAGCTCGACGAACGGGGCGTCGCCAGCGCGGCGGTCACCGGGGCGCTGACGCTGTTCAACGCCGAACTGGTGGACGTCGACGTCGCGCGGGCCGATGGCCGGTGGCACCGCTACCGGGGTGACGCCAGCGGTCAGCTGATCGACCGTGAGACGGGCCCACCGGCCCGGTCGGAGCCCGACGAGCACGAGCTGAGTCGGGAACTGTCGGTCGGTGCCGCGCCGGTCGGCCGGCTGCTGGTCCGGTTCCCCCGTTCGGCGCCGCCCACCGCCCGGGAACGTGACGCGGTGGCCGCCTTCGGCGACGCGCTCGCCGCCGCGCTGCACGACGCCGCGACCCACCACGAGCTGCGGCTGGTCACCGCCCGTTCCTCGTACGAGGCGGTGCACGACCCGCTCACCGGGCTCGCCAACCGGGCGGCGATGCTCAGCAAGGGCGACCAGTCGCTGCGGCACCTCGGCCACGACCACCCGGTGGCGCTGCTGCTGCTGGACATCAACCAGTTCAAGGAAGTCAACGACACCCTCGGCCACGCGGCGGGTGACCAACTGCTGCGGCTGACCGCGAACCGACTCAGCGAGCTGGTCCGCGCCGGCGACCTGCTCGGCCGACTCGGCGGCGACGAGTTCGCCCTGCTGCTCACGGCGGTGCCGGTGCTCGGCGACCGGGCGGCCCCGATGGCCCACGCGTTGCGCCAGGCCCGCGAGATCGCCGAGCGGCTGGCCGCGCCGACCGAGGTGGCCGGCGTACGGATGTCCATCGAGGTCTCGGTCGGGGTGGTGGTGGCCACCGCCGGCACCGCGGACCTGACCGAGTTGCTGCGTCGGGCCGACATCGCGATGTACCAGGCCAAGGAGGGCGGCGGCAACGTCGCCGCGTACGACGGCACGCGTGACGCGGCGAGCACCGACCAACTCGCCCTGCTGGCCGAGCTGCGGGAGGCGTTGAAGGTCGACGACCAACTGGTGCTGGCGCTGCAGCCGGCTGTCGACCTGGCCACGGGTGCGCCCACCGGGGTGGAGGCGCTGATCCGCTGGCAGCACCCCCGGCGGGGCTGGCTCAACCCGGTCGACTTCATCCGGCCGGTGGAGAACAGCGAGCAGTTGGGCACGTTCACCCGCTACGTGCTCGACAAGGCGCTGAGCGTGGCCGCCGGGTGGGCCCGCGAGGGGTTGGACGTTCCGATCTCGGTCAACCTCTCGGCGCGCAGCCTGCTCGACCCCCGCCTGCCGGCGGAGATCGCCGACGCGCTGCGTCGCCATCAGGTGCCGCCGCACCGGCTCGTCCTGGAGATCACCGAAACGGTGGTGATGAGCGAGCTGGAGGTCATCGACGAGGTGCTGGCGACGCTCCGGTCGATGGGTGTGCAGCTTGCGGTCGACGACTTCGGCACCGGGTTCTCGTCGCTGACCTTCCTCACCCGGATCGCCGTTGACGAGCTGAAGGTGGACCGCTCCTTCGTCATCCGGATGGCCGACTCGCCGGAGGCCGCCGCGATCGTCCGGACGACTGTGGGCCTCGCGCACGAGCTGGGGCTGCGGGTGGTCGCCGAAGGGGTGGAGACCGCCGAGCAGCGGATGGCCCTGGCCGAGCTGGGCTGCACCTCCGCGCAGGGCTACCACTTCTTCAAGCCGATGCCGGCCGACAAGATCGGCGCGGTGCTGGGTTCGCTGCGCGACTCAGCCGAGTCGAACGTGTTCCGGCTCCGCGCCGACGGCGCCTCCTGACCGTCCGGGTGGAGCCCGCGCGGTCCTCGCCGAGGGTGGCTATGGTCGTCAGGTGAACCGACTCGTCGACGCCACCAGCCCGTACCTGCTCCAGCACGCCGACAACCCGGTCGACTGGTGGCCCTGGTCGGACGAGGCGTTCGCCGAGGCGAAGCGCCGCGACGTTCCGGTGCTCATCTCGGTGGGCTACGCGGCCTGCCACTGGTGCCATGTCATGGCCCACGAATCGTTCGAGAACGCGCAGGTCGGCGCCTTGATGAACGACAACTTCGTGTCGATCAAGGTGGATCGGGAGGAGCGCCCGGACGTGGACGCTGTCTACATGACCGCCACCCAGGCGATGACCGGCCAGGGCGGTTGGCCGATGACCGTCTTCGCCACCCCGGACGGCACGCCGTTCTTCTGCGGCACGTACTTCCCGCGACAGAACTTCGTCCAGTTGCTCCAGTCGGTGGCCACCGCCTGGCGGGAACAGCGCGACGCGGTGCTCGGCCAGGGCGCCGCCGTGGTCGAGGCGATCGGTGGCGCGCAGGCCGTGGGCGGCCCCACCGCGCCGTTGGACGCCGCACTGCTCGACGCGGCGGCCGCCAGGCTGGCAAGCGAGTACGACGCGACGAACGGCGGGTTCGGCGGTGCCCCGAAGTTTCCGCCGCACATGAACCTGCTCTTCCTGCTGCGCCACCACCAGCGCACCGGCGACCCGGCCAGCCTGGAGATCACCCGGCACACCGCCGAGGCGATGGCCAGGGGAGGCATCTACGACCAGCTCGCGGGCGGCTTCGCCAGGTATTCCGTGGACGCGCACTGGACGGTGCCGCACTTCGAGAAGATGCTCTACGACAACGCGCTGCTGCTGCGGGTCTACACCCAACTGTGGCGGCTCACCGGCGACCCGCTGGCCCGCCGGGTGGCCCGGGACACCGCCCGGTTCCTCGCCGACGAGCTGCATCGACCGGGGCAGGGGTTCGCTTCCGCGCTGGACGCCGACACCGAGGGCGTCGAGGGGCTCACCTACGCCTGGACGCCCGCGCAACTCGTCGAGGCGTTGGGCGAGGAGGACGGGCGGTTCGCCGCCGACCTCCTCACCGTCACCGAAGCGGGCACCTTTGAAAATGGCATGAGCGTGCTCAAGCTTGCCCGGGACGTCGACGACGCCGCGCCGGAGGTCCGCGCCCGCTGGCAGCAGGTCGTCGGTCGGCTGCTCGCCGCCCGCGACACCCGCCCGCAACCGGCCCTCGACGACAAGGTGGTGGCCGCCTGGAACGGCCTGGCGATCACCGCAATCGCCGAGTTCCAGCAGGTCGCCGCCGTGTACGCGTCCCCGCAGGACGCTGATGCCAACCTGATGGACGGCGTCACCATCGTCGCCGACGGGGCGATGCGTCAGGCCGCCGAGCACCTGGCCAGCGTGCACCTGGTGGACGGCCGGCTGCGCCGGGTCTCCCGCAACGGCAAGGTTGGCGAGCCGGCTGGTGTCCTTGAGGACTACGGCTGCGTGGCCGAGGCCTTCTGCGCACTGCACCAGCTCACCGGCGAGGGGCGCTGGCTCACCCTGGCCGGCGAACTGCTGGACACCGCCCTGGCGCACTTCGCCGCGCCCGGTGGCGCCTTCTACGACACCGCCGACGACGCGGAGCGGCTCGTCACCCGCCCGGCCGACCCCACCGACAACGCCACCCCGTCCGGCCGGTCCGCGTTGATCGCCGGGCTGGTGGCGTACTCGGCGCTGACCGGGGAGACCCGCTACCGGGAGGCCGCCGAGGCCGCCCTCGGCACTGTCGCGCCGATCGTCGGTAAGCACCCCCGGTTCACCGGGTACGCGGCGACGGTCGGCGAGGCGTTGCTCTCCGGGCCGTACGAGATCGCCGTCGTCACCGACGACCCGGCCGGCGACCCGCTGGTGGCCGCCGCCCACCGGCACGCCCCGCCCGGAGCGGTGGTCGTCGCCGGTGGGCCGGACCAGCCGGGTGTGCCGCTGCTCGCCGACCGTCCGCTCGTCGACGGGCGGTCCGCCGCGTACGTCTGCCGGGGTTTCGTCTGCAAGCGGCCGGTCACCTCCGTCGAGGAGCTGGTCGCCGAGCTGGGCTGACCGCACGGCCACGCCCGGTAGTCACCCACGCCACCCGCCGGGTGGTCCCGCCGGGGCCGGCCGGGTCGGTCGCCAGCCCTCCCGGTGGGCGTCTCGGGGGCCCGGATAGGCTGGCCGCGCTATGGATTCCCGTACCGGTCTGCCAGTTGTCGGCATGGTGGGTGGCGGCCAGTTGGCCCGGATGACCCACCAGGCCGCTATCGCCCTCGGCCAGTCACTGCGTGTGCTCGCGAGCGCCCCCGACGACGGCGCGGCGCTCGTCGCCGCCGACGTCCAGTACGGCGACCACACCGACCTGGCCGCCCTGCGTACCCTCGCCAAGGGCTGCGACGTCGTCACCTTCGACCACGAGCACGTGCCCTCCGAGCACATCCGCACGCTTGCGGCGGAGGGGGTGCCCCTCTACCCGCCGGCGGACGCGCTGCTGCACGCGCAGGACAAGCAGGTCATGCGGGAACGCCTGACCGAGCTGGGTGCCCCCAACCCGGCCTGGCGGCCGGTCGGGGAGCCCGCCGACCTCGTCGGCTTCGGCGAGCAGGTCGGCTGGCCGGTGGTGCTGAAGGCGGCCCGGGGTGGGTACGACGGTCGGGGCGTCTGGATGGTCGACGACGCCACCCAGGCCGCCGAGTTGGCGACCACGCTGCTCGCCGGCGGCACCCGGCTGATCGTCGAGGAGCGGGTGCCGCTGCGGCGGGAGCTTGCCGTGCAGGTGGCCCGTTCGCCGTTCGGCCAGGTCGCCGCGTACCCGGTGGTCGAAACGGTGCAGCGCGACGGCATCAACGTGGAGGTGCTGGCCCCGGCGCCCGGTCTGGACGAGGAGTTGGCGGTCGCCGCCCAGCAGCTCGCCATCGACCTGGCCACCGCGCTCGGTGTGATCGGTCTGCTGGCCGTGGAGCTGTTCGAGGTGCGCGACGACGCCGGCCGGCCGGCGATCGTGGTCAACGAGCTGGCGATGCGTCCGCACAACTCCGGGCACTGGACCATCGAGGGTTCCCGGACGTCGCAGTTCGAGCAGCACCTGCGGGCCGTGCTCGACTACCCGATGGGTGACACCGCGCTGACCGCCCCGGTGGTGGTGTCGGCGAACGTGCTCGGCGGTGAGCCGGGCGGGATGTCGATCGACGAGCGGTTGCACCACCTCTTCGCCGCTGAGCCGGGGGCCAAGGTGCACCTGTACGGCAAGCAGGTGCGACCCGGCCGCAAGATCGGGCACGTCACGGTGCTCGGCGACGACCTGGACGACCTGCGGGCACGGGCCGCGCGCGCCGCGCGTTGGCTGCGCGAGGGGCACGAGTGAGCCACGCTTTCGCGAACGAGGAGAGGGCCGCAGTGAGCACGGTTGGCTTGATCATGGGCAGCGACTCGGACTGGCCGACCATGCGGGCCGCCGCCGAGGTGCTGGACGACTTCGGCGTGGCGTACGAGGTGCGGGTGGTCTCCGCCCACCGCACTCCGGTCGCCATGATCGAGTACGGGCGCGACGCCGCCGACCGGGGCCTCAAGGTGATCATTGCCGGGGCCGGGGGTGCCGCCGCGCTGCCCGGCATGGTCGCCTCGATGACGCCACTGCCGGTGATCGGTGTGCCGGTGCCGCTGAAGCACCTCGACGGCATGGACTCGCTGCTGTCCATCGTGCAGATGCCGGCCGGTATCCCGGTCGCCACCGTGTCGATCGGCAACGCCCGCAACGCCGGCCTGCTCGCCGTACGGATCCTCGGTGCCGCCGACGAGGACCTGCGCGCCAAGATGACGACCTACCAGCAGGACCTGGAGAAGCTGGTGGCAACCAAGGAAGCCGCCCTCCAAGCAACCCTCTCCTAGCGCGCCGCTCGGCGCTCTCGCACCGCGCCCTGCGGCCCTCGCCGCGCCCTGCGGCCCTCGCCGCGCGATCTTGCACTTTCGGTCGTCGTTCTGCGGCATTCACGACTTATATCGCAACAGAAAGTGCAAGATCGCGCGAGGTCACCCGGGAGATGCGGCCCACCTCCCGCCCCAGTCCCGTGAACCCCGACCTCAACGGGGTCGATCATGGAGTTGTGGTGCCCGGAGAGAGGGTATTTGCGGGTTTTATCCCCCACCACAACTCCATGATCGGCGAGGGCGAGGGCGAGGGCGAGGGCACCGGTGACCCTCGCTGTCTCATCTCATGCCGCGCAGCGCGGTCTGCAGGCGTTCCTGGGCGCGGCGGCGGCGTTCGTTGCTCGCGCCGAGTACCAGCAGCAGGATGCCCACCGGGATCAGGGCCAGCCACGGGCCGAGGCTGAACAGGGCGTGGATCGCGGTGATCGCGGTGACCGAGGCGCCGACGATCACCGGGGCCTGTTGCCGACTGGACGAGCCGAAGATCAGCACGGCGACCGCGCCGAGCAGCAGCAGCATCTGACGTGTCGTGCTGGACTCGGTGGCGAGCACGATCGCAAGCGTCGGCACGAAGGCCGCGACCAGCGCGGGCCCGTACGCCACCCAGCTGCTCATGTCCGGTCGGTGGCGCAGTTCCAGAACTCCGACGAGGAGGGCCAGCGCGGCGAACGGCAGCGTGTACGCCTCGGGCAGCGCCACGTCGGCGACTCGCATCAGGATCCACCATGCGGTGATCTCGCAGACCACCACCGCCCAGAACAGGATCCGGCGTTCCACCGGGTGGCGGCCGGGTCGGGTGGCCGCCACCCCGAGGACAGCGCCCCAGGCGGCCAGCAGGGCGGCGATGTGCCGGGGTGAGTCGAAGGCGAGGGCCAACGCGATGAGCGCGGCAGCATACCCGGTCCACTCCACTGTCGAGGCTTCCCGCTGCGCCTCGGGGCGGCGGAGTCGGGGCAGGGTCGCGGCGAGCACCTGGAGGACCGCGCCGACGGCCAGCACTCCGAAGGCGGACCACACCGCCGCCAGCCCGGCGACCAGGCCGGCGGTGAGCACGAAGAGCTGCGCCATGAGTGAGGCGAAGAGCCAGCCGAGGATGCGGGCCCGCTGGGTGGTGCCGAACAGTGCCGCCACCGCCCCCACCCCGACCGCGCTGCCGAGGGTGAACAGGGTCATCTGCCGGTCGGCGAGGCTGCCGGCGAGCCCGGCGCTGCCGCCGGCCAGGCCGATGACGAACACCAGCACGCGGGCCAGCCGCAGCGAGCGCGCCCGTTCCACGAGCGGTGGCGGTGGGGTCAGCGCGAGGCCGAGCATCGCGATGGTGAAGACGGAGAGCGCGGCGACGGTGCTGGCGGGCCAGCCCTGGCCCAGCGCGATGGGTGTGATCAGCAGCGTGACCGCTGCCCCGGGCAGCACCACCGGCACGGCCCGGGACCGCCGCCCGCCGCTGAACCCGGTGGCGGCCAGCGCGGCGGTCGCGGTGAGCAGCAGCGCCGTCAGCACGTGGGTCGGGTTGACCACGTCCGATGGTGGAGTGAGCAGCTCCGGTGGTGGGCCCTGCCAGATCCGGGTCAGTGTGCGGTGCGGCTCGACCAGGGCGGCGACGAGCGCGGGCGCGATCGAGGCGAGGGCCAGGGCGGTCGGGAGCGCCGCCGCGGCCAGCGCGCCGGCGGCCGGGTTGACCCGCCACCGTCGTTGCTCCGGGTCGTCCGGCAGCCGACGTAGAGCACCGTCGAGTCGTACCGCCCAGCGTCGGACCGGCTGGGCGGCCCCGGCGGGCGGCACGGTGGCCGCGCGGATCAGCTCGGCAAGCACGCCGAGCAGGGCGGCGGCGGCCGCGTAGACGCCGGCGGCAAGGCCGGTGGGGATGGCCGCGAGGGCGCTGATGGCGGCCCCGCCGACCACCGCCACACTGACCCACGGCAGATACTGCGGCACCTGCCGGCGGACCGCGGCGACGGCGGCCAGGCCGAGGCTGGTCGCGGCCAGTGCGGCGGTCAGCACCACCTGCGCCGAGTGTTCGTACTCGGCGGCAAGCGCCGCCACCGCACCGGGGAGGGCGAGCAGGGCGGCACCGATCGCCGCACCACCGATCTGCGCCAGGTACGGCGGCATCCCCTCGGTGTCGATGTCGTCGACCTGAGGGTCGGCGAGCACGCGGGCCAGCGTGGCCACCACCACACCGATGAGAGCGATGCTGCCCAGTGCCAGGGCTGTCGTCCACGGGCGGACCAGGCCGGCTCCGGCTGCGTGTAGCGCGACGACCCCGGCCACGGTGGCCCGGGACAGCGCGGCGCGGGCCTCCTCGGTGGCCACTGCGGCCATGCCGAACACGGTGGCGACCACTCCGCCGACCAGAACGGGCGACCACCAGGCCAGGTCGAAGGCGGCCGGCGCGCCGATGGTGGCGAGCACCACCGCCGCGCCGGAGATGTCCCAGCGCCAGGGTGGCGGGAGCAGGATGCCGGCGGCGAGGGCCAGCAGCGCCAGCGCGACCGGCGCCTGCCAGGTGGCCCCGCCGACCGGGGCGGCCGGCCAGTCGCTCAGGTCGCCCCTCCAGATCGGGCCGGGGGTGGCGAGCACGCCGACCCCACCGCGCACCGCCGACCAGCCGGCGAGTACGCCGATCAGGGCACCGCCGACGGCGAGGCCGAGGATCGGCCCGCGTCGCCACTCCTCCGGCATGCTGCGTGCGCCCACGGCGACCACCAGGAGCAGGGCGGAGGCCACCGCCAACTGCCCACCCGGGGCGAGTACCGCCCCGATCCGCACCAGCGTGGCGACCAGGGCCGTGGTGACCGCCGCGGCGGCCAGGTCCGAGCCGTCGAGGGTGAGGTCGGCTCGACGGCCGGCGTCGATGGAGGGGGCCAGGAAGAGCAGCACCGCCGCGACCAGCAGGAGCGCGCCGACCCAGGCGTCGGCGACGGTCGCGCCGGGCGCCCCGAACGCGGCGGCGGTGACCATCAGCGCGCCCAGCCCGGTGCCGACCGAGAGCGGCACGGGGATGCGGCGCTGGGAGACCTGCACGACCGCGGCGTAGCCGAGAGTCACGCAGACCGCCAGGAAGCTGGCCGCCAGGACCGGGACGGTCACCTCGCGCAGGCTCGCCGGTGTGGGGGTCGGGTCGGTCGGCATGGTCGCGGCCACGAACGCGGCCACCGCCCCGGGCAGTGCGAACGCGGCGCCCCCGGCGGCCCACGCGGTGACCGTGTCGGCGGCGGCCGAGGCGATCCGGATCCGAGGTGCCACCGCGACGAGCGTGCCGGCCAGGAACAGGGTGATCAGGACCGCGGCCGTGAGGGTGGGGCTGGCCAGGCTGGCACCCGCACCGAACAGGCCGACCACGGCCGCCCCGATGGCGTGTGCCAGCGCGGCGCGGTCGGTGCGGGCGGAGAGCCCGATGACGCCGATGCCGACCGCGGTGACCACCATCGGCCAGGGTGCCACCGCCCAGCCGAGACCGAACGAGGCCGGGACGGCGAGTGCGGTCAGCACCGTCCCGGCGACTGCGAACTCCCGCCGGATCTCGGTGGGCAGGGCCAGCACCGCCGCGATGGTGAGCAGGAACGCGGCAGCCGCGAGCTGCCAGGTGGTCGGCCCGACCGCGGTGGCCAGCTCACCCGGGTACCGGCTGAGGTCGGGGTTCCAGGCGGGCAGCGCCGCCCGGACCGGTGCCACCCCGGCGCGCAGCGCGCCGCCGGCGACCACCAGACCGCTGACGGTCAGCGCCACCGCGGCGGCGATCTGTGGGCCACGTCGGGCGGCCTCCGGGACCGCGCGGACCGCCAGCCCGGTGACCGTGATGACCGCCGCGATCAGCAGCAGCGCCCGGCCGGGTAGAGCCACCGAGGCGATCCGGCTGAGCGCGCCGATCACGGCCAGGGTGACGATGCCGGCGGCCACGTCGGGCAGCGGCGGCCGGCGCAGCACCAGTGCGCCGGCCAGCCCGACCACGGCGGCCAGCAGCAACACCATCCCGGCGCCGGTCGCGGCCGGCACGGTCTGCGCCCGCAGCAGGGCGGTGACCGCGTACGCGAGTGCGACGGCGACGGCGACGGCGTGCAGCAGCCAGGTCAGCTCCCGCAGGCCGGGCACCGGGCGGGCCGGCCGTGGGTCGGCCCTGCCGGCACCGGCGTCGATCAGCTCGCCGGCCTCCTCGGGGTCGCCCTCCGGCCGGCTCTCGGCGTCGCGTTGGCGCGGCGTCGACTGCGCGCCCGGTGCTGGCAGGTCCTGCCGGGCGGGGCGTTCGAGGGTCACGCCGGAGCAGGCCAGGCCGAGGTTGACGAGGGCGACCAGGGCCAGCACCAGCGCCCAGCCGCCCGGGCCGGTGACGTGGTCGTACGCCAGCAGGGGCAGCACCGGCTGCGCGGCGAGCACGGTGGCGAAGCGGGGCGCGCGCAGGCCCGTCCAACCGGCGTACCCGAAGGCGACGGCGGCGGTGACCGCGAAGATCACCCCAGCGAAGACGGTGCCGGAGCCGCCGCCGATCCGGTCCACCGCCCAGAGGGCGTTGCCGGCGAGCGGCACCAGCAGCAGACCGACCGCGGCGATGGTCTCCGCGGTCGAGGTGAGCCCCCGCCGGGCCAGGGCCGGTGGAGCGAGCAGCATCAGCACGGTGGCCAGGAGCAGGATGCCGAGCCGGGCCAGCGCGTCCATCGAGCTGGTGGCCACCGCGGCGAAGACCACGGCGGCCACGCCGAGCAGCAGCGCGCCCAGCCCGAGAGGGATGTTCTGCACCTCGCGCGACGAGGCCTCCGGCGGGTGCTCCGGGTCGTCCACGTCCAGCCAGGTGGGCCGGGTCGGCGGCGGTGGCGGCGGCTCTTCCGGGCCGGAGGGGGTGCCCTGCCGGGGCACCCGGGGTGGCGCTCCGGTGGTGGCGGTCGGTGGCCGCCGCCCGGGGCGGCGGCGCAGCACCCGGCGGGGCCGGGTGGCCTGCTTGATCCGCTCCTCGCTGGCGTGGGCGAGGATGTCCCGCTGGAAGAGCGCGGCCTGCATCTTGGCGGCGATCTGCCGCTGCTCACGCGCGATGGCGGCGTCGCGCGCCTTCATCTCCGCGATCGAACGCTCGACATCGGCCAGGTGCTCGACCCACTGTGGTTGATCTGCCCCACAGTGCGGGCATCGGACGGCCGGCTTGATCTCCCGGCCGCACGAGGAGCATTGAAAGGTCGCCACGACACCCCTCCACCCGCAGTGTGGACATCCACTGTCGCAGCATGCCCAAAGCTGGCGCGGATTTCGACTCTTGTCGGCGGGTCCGGGGCAAACAACGACACCGGCCGGCCGTCGAGACGCTCGATGGCCGGCCGGTGTGCGTCGGTGTCGTCAGGGGCGACCCATGCCCCGGTACTCCCAGCCCGCCTGGGTCCACAGTGCCGGGTCGAGGCAGTTGCGGCCGTCGACGACCTTGCGGCCGTTGACCAACTCGCCGAGGGCTACCGGGTCGGCGTTGCGGAAGTCGGCCCACTCGGTGAGGACGCAGACCAGGTCGGCGTCGCTGACCGCCTCGTTGATGCTGTTCTCGTAGCTCAGCTCGGGGACCGCGCGGCGGGCGTTCTCGGTGCCCTGCGGGTCGTACACGTGCACGTCGGCGCCGGCCTTCTGCAACAGTGCGGCGACGGCGAGCGCCGGGGCGTCGCGGACGTCGTCGGTGTTGGGTTTGAAGGTGGCACCGAGCACGGCGATCCGGGTGCCGGAGAAGTCCGGGCCGGCCGGGCCGGAGCGGCGGCCGAGGAGGTCCGCGGCGAGCTGGAGCACCCGGGTACGCCGACGCAGGTTGATCAGGTCGACCTCGTGCAGGAAGCGCAGCGCCTCACCGGCGCCCAACTCCTGGGCGCGGGCCTGGAAGGCCCGGATGTCCTTGGGCAGGCAGGCCCCGCCGAAGCCGAGGCCGGCCTGGAGGAACCGGTTGCCGATCCGCGGGTCGTAGCCGATCGCGCGGGCCAGTTGGGTGACGTCGCCGCCGGACGCCTCGCAGACCTCGGCCATCGCGTTGATGAAGGAGATCTTGGTGGCCAGGAAGGCGTTCGCGGCGACCTTGACCAGCTCGGCGGTGGAGAAGTCGGTGACCACGAGGGGGACCTCGCGGTCCTCCGTGGCGGCCAGGTCGAACACGCCCTTGTGCGCGGCGTAGAGCATGCCGTTGGCCCACTCGCTCTTGACGCCGACCACGATCCGGTTGGGCCGCAGAACGTCGTCGACGGCGAAGCCCTCCTGGAGGAACTCCGGGCTCCACGCCACCTCGACGTCCAGGCCGTCGGGGGTGTGCTTGCCGACGAGCTGCTCGACCCACTCGGCGGTGCCGACCGGCACGGTGGACTTGCCGACGATCAACGCCTTGCGGGTCAGGTGCTGGGCGAGGCTGGTGACCGACGCCTCGACGTACGACAGGTCGGCGCCCATGCCGTCGGCCCGCTGCGGGGTGCCGACGCAGATGAAGTGCACGTCACCGAAGTCCGCGGTCTCGGCCATGTCGGTGCTGAACCGGAGCCGGCCGGCGGCGAGGTTGCGCCGGAGCAACTCGTCGAGGCCGGGTTCGTGGATCGGCACCTGGCCGGCGTTCAGCATGGCGATCTTGTCGGCGTCGACGTCGAACCCGAGTACCTCGTACCCCAGTTCCGCGTAGCAGATGGCGTACGTCGCACCGAGGTAACCGGTCCCCAGGAACGTCACCCGCGGCCGGGGTGCGCCTGAGGGCGGTGTCACCGCGGCGATGGCGGGGGTCGGCTGGATGGTGGGGTAGGGGATCGTCACGCCTGTCTTCTCCGCTCGCACTGGCGCCGCTTCGTCGCGTCGCATTCTGCTGCGGCGCCTGGGCGGGGCACCGGAGGGTGGCTCACTGTCTCGCTCTCCATCATCGCCCAGCGCGTCGGGTGCACCATCTTGCCCGTACCTACGCGCCGGTAACATCACCTGAACTGCAGTCGTTAGTCTTCAGTCTGCGCGGTCGGCGGTCAGGAGTCGTCACAGACTGCGCATGATAGTGGTGAAGGGGAGGGCCGAGATGGCCGCAGGGGAGTCGTTCGACGTCTACCGGTTGCCCGAGGAGCACGAGGCGATCCGGGAGGCGGTGCGTGCGGTCTGCGCCGCGAAGGTGGCCCCGCACGCCGCCGAGGCCGACGAGACCGGGGAGTTCCCCAAGGCGTCCTACGACGCGCTGCGCGCGGCCGACTTCCACGCACCGCACGTCCCCGAGGAGTACGGCGGCGCGGGCGCGGACGCGCTGGCCACCGCCATCGTGATCGAGGAGGTGGCCCGCGCCTGTGCCTCCTCGTCGCTGATCCCGGCGGTGAACAAACTCGGCACGATGCCGCTGTTGTTGTCCGGTTCCGCCGACCTCAAGGCCCGATACCTGACCCCGGTCGCGGCCGGTGAGGCGATGTTCTCGTACTGCCTCTCCGAGCCGGAGGCGGGCAGCGACGCGGCGTCGATGACCACCCGGGCGGTGCGTGACGGGGATCACTGGGTGCTCAACGGTGTGAAGCGGTGGATCACCAACGCCGGTGTGTCGGAGTTCTACACGGTCTTCGCCGTCACCGACCCGTCCGCCCGGTCCCGGGGCATCTCCGCCTTCGTGGTCGAGAAGTCCGATGCCGGGGTGAGCTTCGGCGCGCCGGAGAAGAAGCTCGGCATCAAGGGCTCGCCCACCCGCGAGGTCTACCTCGACAACGTGCGGATCCCGGCCGACCGGATGATCGGCGCGGAGGGCACCGGCTTCACGACCGCGATGAAGACCTTGGACCACACCCGGGTCACCATCGCCGCGCAGGCCGTCGGGATCGCGCAGGGCGCGCTCGACTACGCGAAGGGGTACGTGGCCGAGCGTCGCCAGTTCGGCAAGGCGGTCGCCGAGTTCCAGGGGATCCAGTTCATGCTCGCCGACATGGGCATGAAGCTGGAGGCGGCCCGGCAGCTCACGTACGCGGCCGCGGGCAAGTCGGAGCGGGGCGACGCGGATCTCACCTACTTCGGCGCGGCGGCGAAGTGTTTCGCCTCCGACGCCGCCATGGAGATCACCACGGACGCGGTGCAGTTGCTCGGCGGTTATGGCTACACGCGGGACTACCCGGTCGAGCGGATGATGCGGGACGCCAAGATCACCCAGATCTACGAAGGAACGAACCAGGTGCAGCGGATCGTCATGGCCCGGCAGTTGCTTGCCGACGTCGGCTAGGACGCCCCGCGCCGCGCGGCGGTCTGTCACCGATCGGAGGTCGTCTCGGTGGCGGGTCGCCGCGGGCCGCCGCGCAGGGCGTACGTCAGCAGACCGGTCGCCGCCAGCACGATGGCGCAGGTGGTGGCGGCGGGGGTGTGGACGGGCTGGACCAGCCAACTGGCGACCTGCACCCGCACGTCGGTGCTCGGCCCCAGGAACGGCAGGACCGCGACGAGGGTCCAGGTGAGCGGGGCGATCCAGGACAGCGCCGCGCCGAACAGGGCGGTGCCGAGCGCGGTCAGCCCGAGCAGGCCGGCCGTGTTGCGCAGCACCAGGGCGAGCGGCTCGTAGCGCGCGTCGGTGAGCGTGCTGAGCGACAGCAGGGCGATGATCACCACGGCGGCGAGCAGCAGGTGCCCGGCGCGGCGCACCGGCCAGTTGATCGCCGTGGTGTGCTCGAGCGCGTCGTCGGCGCCGTTGAGGGTGGTGCCGACCGCGACCACCGCGACCATGATGGCGAGGCTGGCCGTCCGGGCGTTGATCGTCGTCGAGTCGGTGTAGGCGAGCGACAGCGCCCACACCAGTGCGACCATCACGATCGCGGTGCCCAGGGCCAGCGGCACCCGCCGGGAGCGTAGGTGAAGCTGAAGCCACCTCACGGCTTCTCCTGAGGCAGCAGCGCCAACAGGGGTTCGGTCCGGCAGTCCAGTGCCGCCTCGCGCGCCGCTGCCATCCGACGTCGCTGTTCGGCCTCGGGCAGGCTCACCAGGCTCTGGTAGGCGCGCTGCGCCCGTTCGGCCTCCGCGCGATCCCACCAGGACTCCAGGGTTGGCGGTTCGTCACTCAGCCAGGCGGCGGCGACCATCCGGGCGAGAGGCTCGTCGTCAGGCGTCGACCTCTCGCCGCACTCCTGCTCCCACACGGCCCGGAGCAGGGAGGGCCGGAAGTCCCCGTCGGACAGGTCGGCGCCTCCGGTTCGATCGATCGAGGGGGCTTCGAAGACGAGCGTGTCACCGCTGTGCCGGGGCGGTGCCGGGTCGGGTGTGAGTCGTGCCCAGTAGGGGACCTGTTGCGTCTCCGCCGCCCGGACCGGAGCGTTCGGCAGCTTCGCCGCAAGCACGGCAAGTGCCTCGCGGGCCGGGCCGACGACGTCGGGCAGCACTCCGGCGTGCGCCCGGGTCACGCAGACCTGCCGACCGTTGTTGTCGCAGACCAGCTCGATGGCGACCGGGTCGACCACGGCCGCGCCGCGGGCCCCGCCCACCGGCAGCAGCGGTACGGCGACCGCCGCGCCGAGCAGCGCGGGCAGCACGGCGAGCGCGACGGCCCGCCGCCGGACCGCGCCGAGCAGCAGCAACCCGGTGGCCGCGAGCGACACCAGCCACACCAGCTGGAGCACGCTGACCCGGTTGGTGATCGTCTGGAAGTCGTCCACGCCGCCGCTGAAGGTCGGGATGAGCAGCACCGCCGACGGTTCGGGCCGGAACCGGGCGAGAGTCGACGTGGTGTCAGCCATCATGACCAGATCCGGAACCAGCCCCACCAGGGCGACACCGACAACGGCGAGGATGGGCGCGGTGATCAGCCGGGGTACGGCCCGGCCGGCGGCCATGCCCAGCCAGGCCCCGGCGACAAGCGCCGGGACGCCGACCACGGTCACCACGATGGCGGCGACCGGGAAGTACCCCGACGTCCGCACCACCCATCCGGCCGCGATGACAAACACCAGGAGGTACGCGATCACCACCGAGGCCGCGAGAGCCACCGCGCCCGGGCCGACGCGTTGCCAGCGTGGCCGGACGGTGCTGGCGAACAGCTCGTCGACCCGGTGTCGCGCGTCCCGCCGCCCCAGCCACGCCCCACCGGCGAGCGTGAGTGGCAGCAACACCATCAGCATGGTCCGCGTGGTGAGGGCCAGTTGCATCCACCGCCCGGCGAAGAAGTTGGTGCCCGTGAGCAGCAACGTCGTGCCGGTCACCAGCAGCAGCAGCGCGGTGGGCACCGCCGCCGAGCGGCGTAGCTCGATGCGCAGGATCCGCCCCGTCATGCCGACACCCGCTTACGGTGGGCGCGCAGCAGCGACGAGTAGCCGCGCTCGGTGGCGCTGTCCCCGGCGTCGTCGGCGCCGCCCTGCTCGGCGAGCTCACCGCTGGTGCCCTGCCATACCAACCGGCCCTCGCTGACCAGCACCACGTCGGTGCAGGCCACCGTGACGTCCTCGACCAGATGGGTGGAGACGAGCACGCAGCTGTCCAGGCCGATCTCGCGCAGCAGTTCGCGGAAGTCGAGGCGCTGTTCCGGGTCCAGGCCGACCGTCGGCTCGTCGAGCAGGAGCACCTCCGGGTCGTTGACGATCGCCTGGGCGATGCCGGCGCGACGCAGCATCCCGCCGGACAACGTCTTCATCCGGGAGTCGGCGCGGTCCGTCAGACCAACCCGGTCGACGGCCCGCTGCACCGCACCGGGAATCGTCGCCTTCGGCATCTCCTTGAGCCAGGCCATGTACTCGACGAACTCCCGGACCGTGAAGCGCGGATAGAAGCCGAAGTGCTGCGGCAGGTAGCCCAGGTTCCGGCGTACCCGCCGCAGGTCCGCGCCGGCGCTGACGTCCTCGCCGAGCAGGGTCAGTCGGCCACCGACCGGCTTCACCACCGTGGCGAGGGCCCGCATCAGCGTCGTCTTGCCGGCGCCGTTGGGGCCGAGCAGCCCGTGCACGCCGGTGCCCAACCGCAGGTCGAGGCCGTCGACGGCCACCTTCCGGCCGGCCCGGACCTGGAGGGCCTCGGCGTGCACGGCCCACGGATAGGTGGTCGGCGCGGTCTCCGCCACGCTTATCGTCCGCATCATGATCTCTCCGTTTCCGATGGCGTCGTTCGAGGTCGTGCGGGGCCCTGCCCGGTCAGTGCCGACGCTCCCGGACGCCCTGACGGGTGACCCGCACGAGCACCACGGCCGTCAGGGTCGCGGTGACAGCCGCCCAGCCGAGCGAGCTGCCGTCGGTGAGGATCGCCGGGAGGTGCCTCCCGGCGAGGCTGGGTGCCACGACCCCCGCGCACCAGGCGACGGTCAGCCCGAGTGCCGCCCGGTCGACGCCCACCAGGCCACCGAGCGCCAACGCCCCGGCGGTGAGGCCCAGCGCCGGCAACAACCACAGGCCGGGGGAGTGGGCGGTGCCCCAGCCGGCGACCGCGAGGACGGGGATGACCGTCACCAGGACCGCGAGCGTCCGGCGCAGCAGGAGCGACAGACCGGTGCGAGGCATGGTGGCCGTCAGCTCCCACGCCGGGTCGACGTGCCTGCTCCAGACGGCGGCCACCGGGAGCAGCGGCACCACCGGAGCCATCAACAGCACCAGCGAGGGCAGGCTGTCGAAGGTGCTCTCGAACACGACCGCCGCCAGCAGCAGACCGGCCGCGGTGCCCAGCCAGGGCAGGAGCCGCCCGACGACACCCGTACGCAGGAACCGCCGCCGAGGGGCCGGGCGTGGCCCGGTGGCGATCGCGACGGCGAGGCCGCTCGCGACCCGGTCCAGAAGGTCCCTCGTGCCCGGGTCGGTGATGTCGGTGAGCAGCGCTCGGCAGGTGGCGCAGGTCTCCAGGTGCGCCTCGACCGCCCAGATGGTCGTGTCGTCGACGCCGGCGTCGGCGGCCGCGTACTGGGAGATGACCGTGGGTGTCGGGTGAGTGGTCATGACAGCGCCTCCCGTAGGGCGATTCGGGCCCGTCGGGCGCGGGTCTTCACGGTCCCCTCCGGCATGCCGAGCAGCACCGCGGTCTCCCGCGCGGTCAGACCGTCGAGGACCATCGAGCGCAGCACCTGACGGAGTTCCGCTGGCAACGCGTGCAGCGCGCGCTCCAGATTGGCGTCCAACCCGCCAGCCAACGCCTCGTCCTCGGCGGCCGGGGCCACCGTCTCGAAGGTCTGCACCGACGGGATCCGCTCCCGTCGGGCCCGGTGGCGGAACGCGTCGATCAACCGGTGGGCGGCGATCGTCCACAACCAGCCGACCGCGCTGCCGGAGGTGGCGGCGTGCGCCTGGCTGCCGGCCGAACGCCAGACCGCCAGGTACGTCTCCTGGAGCACCTCGGCGACCACGTCCTCGTCCGCGCAGCGGCGGCGCAGCCGCGCGGTCAACCACGGGGCGGTACGCCGGTACAGCACGTCGAACGCGCGCCGGTCGCCCCGAGCGACGCGGCGAAGGAGTTCACCCTCGTCGAGCCCGTCCAAACGTCGTCTCACACCAGGCAAGACGACGCGTACCCCTGCCGCGGTTCTGCGTAGGCTGTGACGCCGATCACAAGTTCGCGGACGGGATGCGTCGGGGTGACTCCCCACACACCGGGAACGTCACACGCGGCCGAGGTGTTGGCGACCGACAGAACCACCCTTGGATCATCGCCCACCCGGCCACCCCCACCACGACCCCCCGCCTCGTCATGACGACGCGCCAGCTTCCAGAGAGATCGAGATGATGAAGCAGTTGGTGGAAAAGACCGGACACGATTCCGCCGCCGCCCAGGAGGTGCTGCCCGGCGACCTGATGACGAACCGTCAGCGGGCGCAGCTCGTCCTCGTGCTTGGCGCCCTGATCGCGATCGGGCCGCTGACCATCGACATGTACCTGCCCGCGCTACCCGCCATCACGGCCGGCCTGCAGACCACCGAGACCGCCGTGCAGTTGACGCTTACCGGCACGCTCGTCGGTCTCGCGTTGGGCCAGTTGCTGATCGGGCCGCTCTCCGACGTGGTCGGACGGCGGGTGCCGCTGCTGGCCGGGCTGGCCGCGCACATCGTGGCCTCCGTGCTGTGCGTCTTCGCACCCGACATCGCGGTGCTCGGTGGGCTGCGCGTACTGCAGGGGCTCGGCGTCGCGGCGGCCACAGTGGTCGCGACGGCAGTGGTCCGCGACCTGTTCAGCGGTGCCTCCTTCGCCCGCATCTTCTCCCGACTGATGCTCGTCATGGGGCTGGCACCCATCCTCGCCCCGACGCTCGGCAGCGGCCTGCTGAGCTGGACCGACTGGCGCGGTGTCTTCGCGGCGCTCGCGGTGCTCGGCGCGCTGCTGATCGTCGTGGCAGCGTTCCGGCTCCCGGAGACCCTGCCGGTGGCGCGGCGGCGGCACGGTGGGGTGAGCGCCACCCTGCGCGACTACCGGGGGTTGCTCAACGACCGGGCGTTCGTCGGCCTGGTGCTGGTCGCCGGATTGGCGATGGCGGCCCTGTTCGCGTACGTCTCGGGTTCGTCGTTCGTGCTCCAGCAGGAGTACGGCCTCGACGAGCAGCAGTTCGGCATCGCCTTCGGGGCCGGCGCGGTCGGCCTGATCGGGGCCACCCAGTTCAACGTGCGGTTGCTGCGCCGATACACCCCGCAGCAGATCCTGGTCAGCGCCCTGGTCGCCGGAACGGCGGCTGGTCTGCTGCTGGTCATGTTCGCGGCGACCGGCTTCGGTGGCCTGGGCACCCTGCTCGCGTCACTGTGGCTGGTCCTGGCCGCCGCGGGCCTCGCCCTGCCGAACGCGCCGGCCCTGGCCATGAGCCGACACAGCGAGGCTGCCGGCACCGCCGCGGCGCTGCTCGGCGCGGTGCAGTTCGGCATCGGTGCGCTGTCGGCACCACTGGCCGGTCTGTTCGGCACCGGGAGCGTACCGATGGCGATCGTCATCGCGGGCGGCATGGCCGCCGCGCTTGTCGTCATGCTCGTTGTCGTGCCCCGTGCCAGCCTCGGCGCGGTCGAGGGGGACCTGGCGGTCGCGCTGCACTGACCCGGAAGAGACGAGAGGGGCGGGCCGGTCCACCGGCCCGCCCCGACGATCAGCGGATCTCGGTGGTGGTGTCGTCCTCGTTGCGCGGCTGGCCGCGCGGTGGGGCGGACCAGGGTGACTCGCCACCCACCCGGCGAGGCAACGGTTCGGTGGGCGTCGAGTCGGCCGGGTAACCCAGAGTGAGGGGCGCGGTGTCGCGCTCCGCGGGCGCGGGGGCCGGCCAGTCGGTCAACGTGAAGTCGTCGTTGCGGGGGCCTCCGTCAGACGCGGGGGCGGGTGCCGGGGCCGGCTCGACCGCACGGTTCGGCCACTGCCGCCACCGCTGTTGGCTGAAGGTCGCCATCAGCAGCAGGAGGCCGACCAGGAAGAGCGTGCCGTTCTCCACGGGCAGCCGCAGCGGCAACGGGTCGCCGAACACCTTCCACTCGTGCGGGATCGCGTCGCGCACGGAGAAGGGTGCCACGAACATCCCGACGTACGGGGTGACCAGCAACGCCCCGGCCGCCAGCGGGCCCAGCGGCGAGAAGCGCAGCGTGCCGAGCAGGCCCAGCAGGACACCGCCGACACCGAGGTACACAGCCGGCTCGATCAGGTTGGCGGTGTTGAACGTGCCGATCTCCACCCAGCGGTCGACCGTCCGGCTCGACCCGTCCTGCCCCAGTGTGACCAGCACCCAGGTGATGGGCGCCACCACCAGCCCGGCGAGGAAGCTCCAGAGATGTCGCATCCGCGCACCGTACCGTTTTCGTCATGACTGAGCACCTCTCCGCCGCTCCCGTCGGCAAGCCGACGTCGTACTCGCGCGTCACTCTCAGCAAGATCATGACGGCGGTGGACGTCAACCTCTACGGCACCGTGCACGGCGGGGTTCTGATGAAGTTCGTGGACGACGTGGCCGGGGCCGCCGCCGCCCGACACAGCGGCGGAACCGCGGTGACCGCGGCGATCGACGAGATCGTCTTCTCCGAGGCGGTCCGGGTCGGCGACCTCGTGCACGCGCACGCCCAGGTCAACTGGACCGGCCAGACCTCGATGGAGGTGGGCGTGCGGGTGGTCGCCGAACGGTGGGACTCGGCCGAGGACGCGCCGGTGCGGGTGGCCACGGCGTACCTGGTCTTTGTCGGTGTGGACGTCGGCGGAGCGCCGCGGGCGGTCCGCCCGGTGCTGCCGGAGACGGCGGAGGACGAGCGCCGCTACAAGGAGGCGGAGATCCGCCGAGCGCACCGCCTCGCCCGCCGCCGTGCCATCCAGGCCCACCGGGCGGGCTGACCCACATGAGGTGGCGGGTTGGAGTGTGGGACGGGCACGCGTCGGTCGGCCTACCCGGTGCGCAGAATGGCGCTTCGAGGTAGGGCAAGATGGCGCCACGGCCCAGTCACAGTGTCGTGACGGGCCAGGGGGAGGGTGGAGCAGTGGGTGACATGCTGTGGGCGCCGCCGGCGGACGTACGCGAGCGGTCCCGGATCGGTGCCTACCTGCGCTGGCTGTCGGAGCACCGCGGGTTGGACTTCGCCGACTACGACGCGCTGTGGCGCTGGTCCACCACCGACCTGGACGGGTTCTGGCGCTCGATCTGGGACCACTTCGAGGTGATCGCGCACACCCCGCCGGCCGCCACGCTGGCCGAGCGGGGGATGCCCGGCGCCCGCTGGTTCCCCGGCGCCACCCTCAACTACGCGGAGAACGTGCTGCGGATGCCGGGTCGGGCCGACGACGACCCGGTGGTGATCTCCCACGGGCAGACCCGCCCGCCGGTCACGCTCACCGCCGCCGAGCTGCGCGAGCAGGTCCGCCGGGTGTCGGCCGGGCTGCGCCGGCTCGGCGTCACCGCCGGTGACCGAGTGGCGGCGTACGCCCCGAACATCACCGAGACGTACGTGCTGCTGCTTGCCACCGCCGGCCTCGGCGCGATCTTCTCGTCCTGTGCGCCCGAGTTCGGCACCCGCAGTGTCACCGACAGGTGGCAGCAGATCGAGCCGACCGTGCTCGTCGCGGTGGACGGCTACCGGTACGGCGACAGGCCGGTGGACCGGCGCGCCGAGGTCGCCGCGATCCGGGCCGCCCTGCCGTCGCTGCGCCACACCGTCAGCATCGGCTACCTCGACCCGACCGGCCCCGCGCCGGACGGCGCGCTGAGCTGGGAGGATCTGGCCGCGCCCACCGACGAGCCGTTGACCTTCACGCCGGTGCCGTTCGACCACCCGCTCTACGTGCTCTACTCCTCGGGGACCACCGGGCTGCCGAAGGCGATCGTGCACGGCCACGGCGGCATCCTGCTGGAGCACCTGAAGATGCTCGCCCTGCACCACGACCTTGGCCCGGCCGACAGGTTCTTCTGGTTCACCACCACCGGGTGGATGATGTGGAACTTCCTGGTCTCCGGCCCGGCGGTTGGCGCGGCCATCGTGCTCTTCGACGGCAACCCTGCGGTCCGGGCGGAGCCCGGCCAGCCGGCTGAACCTGACCTCGGCGGGCTGTGGCGGCTGGCGGCGGAGACCGGCACCACGTACTTCGGTACCTCCGCGCCGTACCTGCTGGCCTGCCGCAAGGCCGGGTTGATCCCCCGGGAGGTCGCCGACCTGTCGGCGCTGCGCGGCGTGGGTTCCACCGGGGCGCCGCTGCCCGCCGAGGGCTTCCGCTGGGTGTACGAGACCGTCGGCGACCGCCTCCAGCTCCAGTCGCTCTCCGGTGGCACCGACGTGTGCACCGGGTTCGTCGGCGGAGTGCCGCTGCTGCCGGTCCACGCCGGTGAGATCGCCTGCCGGGCGTTGGGCGCCAAGGTGGAGGCACGCTCCGCCGACGGCACGCCGGTCATCGGCGAGCTGGGCGAGTTGGTGATCACCGAGCCGATGCCGAGCATGCCGGTCGGCTTCTGGAACGACCCGGACGGCACCCGCTACTCCGAGGCGTACTTCGACGTCTACCCGGGTGTCTGGCGGCACGGCGACTGGATCACCATCAACGAGCGAGGTGGTTGCGTGATCACCGGGCGCTCCGACGCCACCCTCAACCGCGGCGGGGTACGGCTCGGCACCGCCGAGTTCTACTCGGTGGTCGAGGGGCTCGACGAGGTGCTCGACTCGGTCGTCGTCCACCTGGAGGACGGCGAGGGCGGTGCCGGTGAGCTGCTGCTCTTCGTGGTGCTGGCCGAGGGGCTGGAGTTGGACGACCCGATGCGCACGAAGATCTGCCGGGAACTGCGGACGGCGCTCTCCCCACGGCACGTGCCCGACGAGATCCATCAGGTGCGTGCGGTGCCGCGTACCCTCTCGGCCAAGAAGCTGGAGGTGCCGGTCAAGAAGATCCTCACCGGCACCCCGGTCGACCAGGCCGCAGCCAAGGGCGCCCTGGCCAACCCCGAGTCACTGACCGCCTTCGCCGCCCTGGCCCAGCGCCGCCCTCCGACCGGTACGCGCGTCTGACATCTCCACCTCCCGTCGTGACGACGTGGCCGCACCCGCGGTGGAATTTCCCTTTGCTCTGCTGCCGCCGAAGCGCCACTTCGCGGGTGGCGGGTGGTGGGTGGCGCGTTGGCGGCAGCAGAGCAAAGGCTGAGTCGGCGGGTGGCGGGTGGTGGGTGGCGCGTTGGCGGCAGCAGAGCAAAGGCTGAGGCGGCGCCTCATCGGCCCTCTGGCGGGACGCGATCACCTTGGACATCCCCAGCGCACCGCGACCGCACTACCGGAGGGAGTGCGTGACCTTCTCCGCGGTCAACCTGCCGTCCAGGCGGGCGGGGTCCTGGTTGGCGCAGAGGACCACCGTGGCGGCTCGGGTCAGCGGGGCCAGCAACCAATCGACCGGGTCGGGGTGCCGGTCGGCGTCGACGAGGATCCGCGCGCCCGGATCGATGCCCAACTCGGTCGCGCGGGCCTCGGCCCGGGCCAGCAGGTGCGCGTCGGCAGGGCCGGGGCCGGACTGTGGCGTGAAGTGGTCGCCGTGTCCGCGTACCTCGACGACGTAGTCGGCGAACCCGGGCGGCACCTGCCGAAGCGGGGCGGCGAGCGGGGCCAGCCCGAGTGCGTACCGCTCGTCGGCGGACCAGGACTGCGCCTCGTCGAACTGGTCGGCGGCGGCGAAGAGCACTCCCACGTCGCCCGGCGTGTCGACAACGCTGAGCTTGGCCGACCAGCAGCCCAGCAGCACCGCCGCGGTCTGCCAGTGCGGCGGCAGCAGCACGCCGGCCGGAGTGCCCGGGGCGAGGCCCACCTCGTCGACGAGGAGGTTGGCGGTCTTCGACACCCAGTTCGCCAGGGTGACGCCGGACAGTTCGGTGCGGTCACCGCTGGCGTCGTCGTACCAGGTGAGCAGCGGTCTGGTCGGGTCGGTCGCGATCGCGTCGGCGAAGACCCGGGCAATATTGTCGGCCATCGGCGCGAACGATACGCCCCCGCCGGCCGTACTCGATGGCGATGACAAGTCGGCGTACCGTCGGGTCGCAGTCAGCGCCGCCCCCACGCTCCGGCGTAGGCTTGGGCCCCGGAGTGTTTTTCCCCACAACCCCGCCAGTGCAAGGAGTCGCCCCGTGACCGCCGGTCGCCCGCCCCGCGTGCTCATCGACGCCACGAGTGTCCCCGCCGACCGTGGTGGCGTCGGTCGCTACGTCGACGGTCTGCTCGGTGCCCTCGGCAAGGTGTGCGGGTCGGGGGTGGAGCTGGCGGTGGTCAGCCTCCGCACCGACCTGGAGCGTTACACCCGGATGCTGCCCGGCGCGGAGATCATCCCCGCTCCGGCCGCCGTGGCCCATCGCCCGGCCCGGCTCGCCTGGGAGCAGACCGGCCTGCCACTGCTCGCCCAGCAGGTCGGCGCGCAGGTGCTGCACTCGCCGTTCTACACCTGCCCGCTGCGGGCCGGCTGCCCGGTCACGGTCACCGTGCACGACGCGACGTTCTTCACCGAGCCGGAGCACTACGACAAGTCCCGCCGCACGTTCTTCCGCAGCGCCATCAAGACCTCGCTGCGCCGCGCCGACCGGGTGATCGTGCCCAGCAAGGCCACCCGGGACGAGCTGATCCGGCTCCTCGACGCCGACCCGACGCGGATCGACGTGGCCTACCACGGTGTCGACCAGGCAGCCTTCCACGCTCCCACCGAGGAGGAGAAGGCCCGCGTCCGTGCCCGGCTGGGGCTCGGCAACAGCAGCTACGTCGCGTTCCTCGGGGCCAAGGAGCCGCGCAAGAACGTACCCAATCTGATTCGTGGGTGGGCCCGGGCGGTGGCCGACCGGTCCGACCCTCCGGCCCTGGTCATCGCCGGTGGGCAGGGGCACGACGACGACATCGACCGGGCGGTGGCGGAGGTTCCGTCGCACCTGCGGCTGCTGCGTCCCGGCTACCTGCGCTACGCCGACCTCCCCGGTTTCCTCGGTGGGGCCCTGGTCGCCGCGTACCCGTCCTACGGCGAGGGGTTCGGGCTGCCGATCCTGGAGGCGATGGCGTGCGCCGCCCCGGTGCTGACCACGCCCCGGCTCTCGCTGCCCGAGGTGGGCGGCGACGCCGTCGCGTACACCTCGGAGGACCCGGAGCAGATCGCCACCGACCTGGCCGCCCTGCTCGACGACGAGCAGCGGCGGTTGTCGCTGGCGAAGGCGGGCTTCGACCGGGCCAAGGAGTTCACCTGGGGGTCCAGCGCCGAGGTGCACATCGCCGCGTGGAGTCGCGCCCGCGCCTGACCCTCCGGGTCGCTGCCGGTGACCCGGGCCACTCCCGGCAGGTACGTCGGGCATGATGTGCGGATGCTCTATGCGGTCATTCCGGCAGGTGGCAGCGGCACGAGGTTGTGGCCGTTGTCCCGCGCCGGCCATCCCAAGTTCCTCCACCCGCTGACCGGCACCAGCGCCTCGCTACTCCAGGCGACTGTGGAACGGCTCGCGCCGCTGACCACACCGGATCGAACCCTTGTGGTCACCGGGGCCGCGCACGTCACGGCTGTGGCACGGCAGCTGACCGTGCTGCCGGAGGAGAACATCCTGGTCGAGCCCTCCCCACGGGACTCCTGCGCGGCGATCGCGTTGGCCGCGGCGGTGATCGCGACCCGCGACCCGAACGCGGTGATGGGCAGCTTCGCCGCCGACCACCTGATCCGCGACCCGGACAGCTGGGTCTGCACCGTCCAGGAGGCGGTCCGGGGTGCCGAGCAGGGCATGCTGATGACCGTCGGGATCACCCCGACCCGCGCGGAGACCGGCTACGGCTACCTGGAGACCGGCGATCCGACCGAGGGTGTGCCGTGGCGGCCGGTGGCCGAGTTCAAGGAGAAGCCGGGCGCCGAGGTCGCCGAGGCGTACGTCCGTTCGGGCCGGCACCTGTGGAACGCGAGCATGTTCGTGTGGCGGGTGGACGTCTTCCTCGCCGAACTGGCCCGCCAGCAGCCGGCGCTGCACGCCGGCGTCGCCGCGATCGCCGCTGCCTGGGGCACTCCGGAGCAGGACGAGGTCCTGGGCGCGATCTGGCCGACCCTGCCGAAGATCTCCGTCGACTACGCGGTGATGGAGGGTGCGGCCACGGCGGGTCGCGTCGCGACGGTGCCGGGCGACTTCGGCTGGAACGACGTCGGTGACTTCCACACCCTCGGCGACGTGCTGCCGGCCGACGAGGCGAACAACGTGGTGCTCGGCACGGAGGCCAAGCCGGGTGTGCTGCTGCGCGACAGCAGCAACCTCGTGGTCGTCCCGCAGTCGGGTCGGTTGGTGGCCGTCCTCGGTCTGCGCGACCTGATCGTGGTGGACACCCCGGACGCGGTGCTGGTCTGCCCGCGCGACCGGGCGCAGGACGTCAAGGTCCTGGTCGACGAGCTCAAGAGGCGAGGCGAAGAGGCTTACGTCTGAGGGCTGCGAGGGCCGGTGCGACAAGCTGTACGGTTCCACCGGCCAACGGCTCGGGCAGTTGGTCCGGTGGGAACCAGCCCAGCGCCTCGGCTTCGTCGCTGACCTGCTCCACCGCCGAGGGCGGGGCGAGCACGGCGAACCGGATGTCGTGGTGCGCCGAGCCGCCCTGGCACTGCACCTGGTGCACGTCCAGGTCGATCGGCACCGGGTCGATGCGCAGGCCGGCGATCCCGGACTCCTCGGTGGCCTCACGGAGCGCGGCGGCGACCACCGTCTGGTCGGTCGGTTCGCAGTGCCCGCCGAGCTGCACCCAGCGCCCGAACTTGCCGTGCAGGCAGAGCAGCACCCGGGAGCCGGTGGAGTCCAGCACCAACGCGCTGGCGGTGATGTGCCCTGGGCGGTGTTGCCGGCTCATCGCGACCGGGCCGGCGGCGAGCAGCGCGAGGGTCCGCTCCCGCGCACTGGCCGCGTCCGGGCTGGTGGGCTGCCAGCCCTCGAGCAACATGGTCGCGTCGGCGTGCAGCGTCGCGTACGCCTCGGGGTCGGTCGGGTGGGGGATCGGTCCGGTGATCACGGTGTCGGGCACCCCGCCACTGTACGAGTGTGTGCTCCGGGCGCTCGCCCACCACGACGGCTGGATGTGCGTCTTCGGCTCGACGGGTGGGGGCGGGATGACCGGACGGCACCTCCGCGGAGCAAGGGCCGCAGACCCTCGTGGTGCCGTCCGATCACCGGGGCCTCCCCGGTCCCGGTGCCCCCGGCCGCACAGGCGTTCGAGACGCGCGGCGCCGTGTTCGGGCATGGGAAGCATGCCGAACGGGAACGGGGGGCGTCGAGGTTTTTCAGCCCAGACTTAAAGATGGAGATTACTGCCGGCCAGGTACAGTCGAACGGTCATCCGGCACCCCCCTGCCGGCGACACGGGAGCGCTCCATGCTGAAGATCCACTTTTCTGGGGAGGACATCCTCCGGACCCGGGTGGCGCCAGCGGCCGACCCGGTCTGGGAGCTGGTCCTCAGCCTGCACGTGCTGCGCGGCCGCACCCGTGACCCGTTGACGGCCAACTGGCGACGCAGCGTTGCCCGGGATCTGCGCCAGGACGCCTCCTCCGAGCAACTCCGTCTGCTCTTCGCCCTGAGCCCGCCGCGCGGCTACTTCCCCGACTTCCTCACTCCGTACGCGAGCGTCGAGGGCTTCGAGGCCGGGCTGGACGCGCTCCGCCGTACGCCCGCCGAGTTGCTGCACCGTGACCTGAGCGTGCTTGCCGCCGAGAACCAACTGCCCTCCTCGGCGGCCGCGCTGGCCCGGGGCGAGGTGGCGGTGCTGCACCACCTGGCCGAGTCGATGGAGCAGTACCGATCGTTGGCGATCAGCCCGTACTGGAGTCGGATCCAGGCAGCGGTGGCGGCGGACCGCGCGCGACGGGCGCGGGCGCTGCTCGACGGCGGTGTCGAGGGTCTGCTCACCAGCCTCCGTCCGGCGATGCGGTGGGACAGCGGGGTGCTGGAGGTCCGCAACTACCCGCACAGCCGGGAGCTGCACCTCGACGGCCGAGGGCTGCTGCTGGTGCCGTCGTTCTTCTGCGCGGCCACTCCGGTCGCGCTGCTCGACCCGGCGCTACCACCGGTGCTCGTCTACCCGGTGGATCGGCTCGGCGCGCTGGTGTCCGCCGATGCCGGCGCCGCGTCCGGTGCCGGCCGCGACTCACTCGCCGCGCTGTTGGGCCGCACCAGGGCGGCGGTCCTGGAGGCCAGCGACGAGGGCTGCACCACAGGTGAGGTCGCCCGCCAGCTCAACATCTCACCGGCGGCGGCGAGCCAGCACGCCACCGTGCTGCGCAACGCTGGCCTGCTGGTCAGCCACCGGGAACGCAACAGCGTGCTGCACACGCTGACCCCGTTGGGCCGGGCCATGCTCGACGCGTGACCCGGCCGTCCGGCGCACAGCGCTCGTCGGCCCGCGTGCCGTGACCCGCCCGACTCGAAGGGCGAGCGCCCGCCCGGGTTACAGGGCGAGGGCGGCGCTCGCCGGGCTGCCCGGTGGTGGCGGCAGCAGGGTCGATCCGACGCCCTCGGCGGCCAGGGCGACGCGCAGCCGGTGCAGGTCGGCACCGAAGCGGACCAGACCGATCGGTTCGACGGGAGCCGGGGCCGAGCCGAGCAGCAGGTCGGCGCCGTCCGGCCAGCCGGGCATCTCGGCGACCAGGCCGGCGCGTACCTCGGCTTCGTCGATCAGGGTGAAGACGGTGCCGGGGGCGACCACCCCGGCGACCGCGTCGATCGCCCGCCGTACCGCGGTCAGGTCGGCCGGTGTCGGGCCGGGACCGTCGGCCAGGGTGGCGGCGTCGACGAGCCCGGCGGCGCGGGCCTCGGCGGTACCGAGTGAGAACAGGTCCTGTGCCGCGTCGCGGACCAACACCCGCGCGCCACCGGTGTCGTCCGGGTCGGTGGCGGGCAGGTAGCCCCGCACCACCGCGACGGGGACCTGGTCGCACTTGCCCTTGATCAGCTCGCCGGCACCCGCCAGCTCGTCCACCACGGCCATCTGGGTCAACTGCAACTCGTTGCCGTACGGGTCGATCTCACCCCGGTGGTCACGGATGGCGGGCATCCCGGCCACACCGAGCGCCACGTCGGTGAGCCCGTTGCGCCACGGCCGACCCATCGTGTCGCTGACGATCACCGCCACGTCCAGGTCGTAGCGCTCCCGCAGCGCGTCGCGCAGAGCCCGCGCCGAGGCGTCCGGGTCGACCGGCAGCAACACCAGTTGGGTCTTGTCCACGTTCGACGCGTCGATCCCCGCCGAGGCCATCACGAAGCCGTGATGGGTCTGCACGATCCGGGTCGCCCCCCGGCTGGCCACCACCCGCGCGGTCTCACCGGCGAGAACCTCGTCCCGTGCGGCCAGCCGTTCCGGCCCGTCCGCAGGTACGTCGACAAGCCGCCCCTCCGCCTTCGAGACGATCTTGCTGGTCACCACCAGCACGTCCCCGTTGCGCAACCACGGCGCGGCGGTCGCGATCACCGCGGCCAGGTCGTCACCCTCGGTCACGTGACCGATGCCGAGCACCGGCAGAATCTCCAGCCTCACGTCAACTCCACCGCGGCGCGGACCATTGCCGCCGTCGCCGCCTCGTCGGTCATCCGCAGCGGCACCGCGCGGACCGTCACCTCGGGCACCACCGTGCCCGCGTCCTCCTCGGCCACCAGCCAACCGTCGAGCAGGCCGCCGCTGGCCCGGCCGCCGTAGAGGCGACCCACACCCGCCGCGCTGCACTCGACGCCGAGCACCGCCAGACAACGATCGGCCATCCCCCGGACCGGCGCGCCGCCGATGATCGGGGAGACGCCCACCACCGGTGCCGGGCCGTCCGCCACGGCCGCACGCAGCCCGGGTACGGCCAGCACCGGCGCCACACTCACCACCGGGTTGCTCGGCGCGATCAACACCAGGTCGGCCGAGGCGACGGCGTCCAGCACTCCCGGTGCCGGCTTCGCCGACTCCGCGCCGACGAACACGAAACGGTGCGTCGCGATGTCGGCCCGGTACCGCACCCACCACTCCTGGAAGTGGATCGCCCGCTGCCCCTGGTCGTCCTCCACCACGGCGTGGGTCTCCAGCCGGTCGTCCGTTGCCGGCAACAGGCGTACGCCCGGCTCCCAGCGGCTGGCGAGCGCCTCGGTCACCGCGCTCAACGGGTAACCACCGTTGAGCATGGTGCTGCGGACCAGATGGGTGGCGATGTCCTTGTCGCCGAGACCGAACCAGGTCGGCTCCGCCCCGTACGCGGCCAACTCCTGCTTGACCGTCCAGCTCTCGCCGACCCGACCCCAGCCCCGTTCCGGGTCGGCGCCCCCGCCGAGCGTGTACATGACGCTGTCCAGGTCGGGGCAGATCTTCAACCCGTGCAACCACAGGTCGTCGCCGACGTTGACCACGGCGGTCACCTCCGCGCCGACAGCACGGGCGTACGCCCGGACCCCGAGCAGGAAGCGGGCGCCGCCGATGCCGCCGGCCAGAACCACGATGCGCATGTCGACCATCCTCGCGCACGTGACGCCTCCGATCCGTGGCTGGCCCGGGAGACTAGGCTCACGTGCGCCCTGTCCGTTCAGCCCCGAGGGGGAGCTCGTGACCAGCCCCGCCGAGCCCGCGTCCTCCAATGCGACGCAGGCCCGCCAGCTCACCAAGCCACTACGTGAGCTCGCCGCGCTCGCGCTGCTCGGTGCCAACGCCGTGTTCCTGTTCGTGGGACTGCTCCGGCTGATCACCCCGGACGGCTCCTCCACGGGTCGTGCCGGCGCCGCCTTCGACACGTTCATCGGGGTGGAGGCCGTGAGCCTCCCGCTGCTGGCGGTGCTGCTGGCCACGCACATCTCGCCGGTGCTGCCGAAGGCCAAGCTGATCACGCAGACAGCTCTCATCGAGTACGCGGTGAGCGCCGTCTTCGGCACGCTGACCACGCTGATCTGGACGGTGGGCCGGCTGGCCGAGGCCGAGGTGCTCGACGCGCTGCTCGGTGTGCTCACCCGGTTCGCCTGGATGGTGATCTTTGCGATCGCCGCCTGGGCGGTCTACACCATCTGGCGCGCCCATTACTACGTGCCGCGACCCAAGCCCCAACCTGGCGTGTACGGCCAGCCCGGCCAGGCCCCGTCGGGCTGGCCGCAGCAGCAGGGCGGATGGCCGGCCCCGGGTCAGCCCGGAGGCCAGCCGCAGGGCGGGTGGCCCACTCCCGGCCAGCCCGGCGGCTACCCGCAGGCCGGTCAACCGGTTGGTTACCCGCACGCCGGCCAGTACGGCCAGCAGTCACCGCCGTTCCAGGCCCCGCAGTCCGCCCCGCCGCACCCGCAGTCGGCCTCGCCGCACCCGCAGTCCGCGCCGCCGTTCCCGCAGTCGGCCTCGCCGCACCCGCAGTCCGCGCCGCCGTTCCCGCAGTCGGCCTCGCCGCACCCGCAGTCCGCGCCGCCGCACCCGCAGTCGGCCTCGCCGCACCCGCAGTCGGCGCCCCCGGCGAACCCCACTCCCCAGTCGACGCCACCGTCCCCGGCCGCGCCGTCCCCGGCCGCGCCGCCGTTCGGGCAGCCACCGTCGGCCGACCCCACCCAGGCGATCCCGCGCCAGTCTGCGGACCCGACCGAGGTCATCTCCCACCCCACCGACCCGGACAACGACCGCACCCAACACATCAAGCCGAACGACCACCCCGACCAGCCCCGCTAACCCGAAGCCTGCCCCGCTGCCCCGCTGCCCCGCGGCGATCTTGCACTTTCGGTGGTCGAAACAAAACATATGTCCCCTAAGTCGGGACACAAACTGCAAGATCGCGAACCACGGCCGCCTCGGCTCCGTCGATCATGGAGTTATGATGCCGGATTCACGCCTTACGAGGCGCTTTGTCACCCACCACAACTCCTTGATCGGCGGGGCGGGGCGCGGGCGGGGCGGGGCCGGGCGGGGCGGGGCGCGGGCGGGGCGGGGCGGGGCCGGGTATCGGAGTGAAGCGCGGTGGGGGCGGGGCGTGATGGGCCACGGGCGTGGTGGGGACTGGTTTGGTGTTGTCGCGCTGCGCATAGGGTGAGTGGATGGTTGATCGCACCCATCCGGTTCCGAGCGATGCGAGCGTGCGGCGGGCCCTGGGCCGGGCCGCGAACGGGCGGGCGCTTGATGTCGACGAGGCGACCGCGCTGCTGTCCGCTCGCGGTGCCGCGCTCGACGAGTTGCTCCACATCGCCGGTGGGGTCCGCGACGCGGGGCTGCGGGACGCCGGGCGGCCGGGCGTGGTCACGTACTCCAAGAAGGTTTTCATCCCGCTGACCCGGCTCTGTCGGGACCGCTGCCACTACTGCACCTTCGCCACCGTGCCGCACCGGCTGCCTGCGCCGTTCCTGGATCGCGACGAGGTCCTCGCGATCGCCCGGGCCGGTGCCGCGCAGGGCTGCAAGGAGGCGCTGTTCACTCTGGGTGACCGGCCGGAGGAGCGCTGGCCGGCGGCCCGGACCTGGTTGGACGAGCGCGGGTACGACTCGACCCTGGACTACCTGCGCGCCTGCGCGGTCGCGGTGCTTGAGGAGACCGGTCTGCTGCCGCACCTCAACCCGGGGGTGCTGTCCTGGTCGGAGTTGCAGCGACTCAAGCCGGTCGCGCCGAGCATGGGGATGATGCTGGAGACGACTGCGACCCGGCTCTGGTCGGAGCCGGGTGGCCCGCACTTCGGGTCACCGGACAAGGAGCCGGCGGTCCGGTTGCGGGTGCTCGAGGACGCGGGCCGGGTCGGGGTGCCGTTCACCACAGGCATCCTGATCGGCATCGGGGAGACCCCGGCGGAACGGGTGGACGCGCTGTTCGCGATCCGCCGCGCCCACCGGGAGTACGGGCACCTCCAGGAGGTGATCGTGCAGAACTTCCGGGCCAAGCCGGACACGGCGATGCGCGGCATGCCCGACGCGGAGTTGCACGACCTGGCCGCCACGGTGGCGGTGGCCCGGTTGCTGCTCGGCCCGAAGGCCCGGATCCAGGCCCCGCCGAACCTCATCGCCGGCGAGTACGAGCTGCTGCTGCGCGCCGGCATCGACGACTGGGGTGGCGTTTCCCCGCTCACCCCCGACCACGTCAACCCGGAGCGCCCCTGGCCGCAGATCGAGGAGTTGGCCCGGCACACCGAGTTGGCCGGGTTCACGCTGCGGGAGCGGTTGACGATCTACCCGGAGTACGTGCGCGCGGGCGACCCGTGGCTCGACCCACGGCTGCTGCCGCACGTGAGCGCGCTGGCCGACCCGGGCACCGGCATGGCGGTCGAATCCACAATTCCGCAGGGCCGCCCCTGGCAGGAGCCGGAGGAGGTGTTCGGCGGGCGGGTGGACCTGCACGCCACAATCGACACCACCGGCCGGACCGACGACCGGCGTGGCGACTTCGACAGCGTCTACGGTGACTGGTCCGAGGTGGCCGGCAAGGTCACGCCCGAGGCGGAGGCCCGCCGTAACGGCGTACCTCTGGCACCGGCCGGAAGTGGCGCGGACCGTGACCTGACGGCGGGGTTGCGGCTCGCCGCCGACGACCCGGCGGCGTTGCTCGACCCCCGGCACACCGATGCCGCGCTGGCGTTGTTCGGCGCGGACGGGTCGGCGCTCGACGAGTTGTGCCGGCTCGCCGACGACGTGCGCCGCGACGCGGTCGGCGACGATGTCACCTACGTGGTCAACCGCAACATCAACTTCAGCAACGTCTGCTACGTGGGCTGCCGTTTCTGTGCCTTTGCGCAGCGGGAGCGGGACGCCGACGCGTACCGGCTCTCGGTCGAGCAGGTGGCGGACCGGGCCGAGCAGGCGTGGGCGGCCGGTGCCAGCGAGGTGTGCCTCCAGGGCGGCATCGACCCGAAGATGCCGGTCACCGGGTACGCCGACATCGTGCGCGCCATCAAGGCCCGGGTGCCCGAGATGCACGTGCACGCGTTCTCGCCTATGGAGATCGTCACCGCCGCCGCGAAGGCCGGGGTGCCGATTCGTGACTGGTTGCTCCAGCTGCGCGAGGCCGGGCTGGACACCATCCCCGGCACCGCCGCCGAGATCCTCGACGACGACGTGCGCTGGGTGCTGACCAAGGGCAAACTTCCGGCCGCCGCCTGGGTCGAGGTGGTGAGCACCGCCCACGAGCTGGGCATCCGGTCCAGCTCCACGATGATGTACGGCCACGTCGACCACCCCGGGCAGTGGCTTGCGCACTTCCGGGTGCTGGCCGGGGTGCAGGACCGCACCGGTGGGTTCACCGAGTTCGTGGCGCTGCCCTTCGTGCACACGAATGCTCCGATCTATCTGGCGGGTATCGCCCGACCCGGGCCGACCTGGCGGGAGAACCGGGTGGTGCACGCCATGTCCCGGTTGCTGTTGCACGGCCGGATCGACAACATCCAGTGCTCCTGGGTGAAGCTCGGCGACGAGGGCACCGTCGCGATGCTCCAGGGTGGCTGCAACGACCTCGGCGGCACGCTGATGGAGGAGACGATCTCCCGGATGGCCGGCTCCGACAACGGGTCGGCGCGTACCGAGGAGCAGTTGCGGGCCATCGCGAAGGCCGCCGGTCGTCCGGCGCGCAAGCGGTCGACTGCGTACGGTCACGCCCGGCCCTGACGTCGAACCTTTCCCCGCCGCCGGCCGTACCACGCGATGCCGGTGGCGGTCGCGGCGAGGACCGCCGCCGGTGTCCCCTCAGGGGCCCGGCGGCGTCGCGAGACGGCACCGGACCCGTCCGTCTCCGCGGGCGCGTTCGCGCCACCGCCGGAAAGGTTGCCCATGACCAGTGATCAGCGGAAGCGGCAGTGGCCGCGACTGACCCGCCGGCAGACGTTGACCGCCGCGGCAAGCGCCACCCTCGGCGCCGCCGCGCTCACCGTGCCCGGCCTGTCGGCCGCGCAGAACGCCCCCGGCGCGTCCGGGCGGGCCGACGAACCCATCGTCGTGCACCTGCGTGACGCCGACTCCGGAACGATGGACGTCTTCGTCGGTGAGACCCGGATCGAGGTACGCGACCGCGGCCTGGCGGACCGGCTGCGGCGCGCCGCCCGGCGCTGACCCGACACCCCGCTCCGCCATCCTGTCCCCGCCCAGTGAGGTTGGTCCGTCATGTCTTCCCACCGCGAGGCCCCGGAGATCGCCAAGGATCCGGTCGCCGACAGCTCCGACCTGTACGCGTTCGTCAGCCCCGACAAGCGCGACACGGTCACGTTGATCGCCAACTACGTGCCGTTGCAGCTCCCCTCCGGGGGACCGAACTTCTTCGAGTTCGGCGACGACGTGCGGTACGAGATCCATATCGACAACGACGGCGACGGTCGTCCGGATGTCACCTATCGGTTCGAGTTCACCACCGAGATCACGAACCCGAACAGCTTTCTCTACAACACCGGGCCGATCGACTCGCTCGACAGCAAGAACTGGAACCGGCGGCAGTTCTACAGCCTGACCCGGGTGGCCGACGGCCGCGAGCACCGGCTGGCGCACAAGCTGCAGTGCCCCCCGTGCAACGTCGGCCCGCTGTCCACCCCGAAGTACGCCGAGCTGGTGCGGCAGGCCACCTACTCGCTCTCCACCGGGGAGCGGGTCTTCGCCGGGCAGCGCGCCGACGGGTTCTTCGTCGACCTCGGTGCGATCTTCGATCTGGGCACGCTGCGGCCGTTCCAGCAGCTGCACGTCGCCGGAAAGAAGATCTTCAAGGCCGAGGGGGAGCCGGTCAACGCCACCGACCGGATGAACGTGCACAGCATCGCGGTGCAGGTGCCGCTGGAGCGGGTGCGTCGGCGCGCCAACCGCTACGGTGCCGCCGACCGCGCCTCGGTGATCGGGGTGTGGACGTCGGCGTCGCGCCGCCAGGTGCGGGTGCTCGGCGACCGGGGTGGGGCGGACACCTCCACCGGCCCGTTCACCCAGGTCTCGCGGCTGGGTAATCCCCTGTTCAACGAGGTCATCGTGCCGATGTCCAAGAAGGACCAGTGGAACACGCTGCCGCCGTCGGAGGACAAGCGGTTCGCCAAGTTCGTCGAGCAGCCGGAGCTGGCCGCGTTGCTGCCCGCGCTCTACCCGGACGTCTTCCCGAACCTCGACAAGCTCACCAAGGCGAAGAAGGCCCGCGCCGACCTGGTGGCGATCCTGCTCACCGGCGTACCGGCCGGGCTGATCGACGGCTTCACCAACACCACCGGCGACGTGCAGGCCGACATGCTGCGACTGAACACCGCGATCCCGCCGTCCAGGAGCCCGGACCGGTTCGGGGTGCTCGGTGGTGACCTGGCCGGGTACCCGAACGGCCGGCGGGTCGGTGACGACGTGGTCAGCATCGCGTTGCGGGCGATCGCCGGGGTGACCGTCCCACTCGTGGACAAGACGTTCCGACCGGACGCGGCGGCCGCCGCGGTCACCCCGGGGCTGAGCGCCGCCGATGTGACCGCGCCGTTCCTCGGAAAATTCCCCTATCTGGGTACGCCGTACGACGGGTTCAACAACCCGCCGGCGGCGTCCTGACCGGGACGGAGAGCGAGCGGATGCACGAGCACGCCTACGGGCCGTCGGAGACTGGGAGTGTCGTCCTCGATCTGGGCGGCGACACCGGTGCCCTGATCGTCTACACGGGTCGCGACCTGCACGGTCGGGAGATCGAGATCAGTCGTGACGGTGACCGGCGGGTCCACTCGGCGGTACGCGAACGTCTGGTGCGCGACGGCTCGTTCCACAGTGCGGTCTACCCCGATCTGCCGAGCGGGATTTATACCGTCTGGTGGGACGATCGTACGCCCGCCGGCACCATCTCTGTCCATGGTGGAGCGATAGCCGAGTTTGCCTGGCCGAGCAGTGGTTTTGGGGTCGCTGGCTGACCTCGACACCTCGTTCTCACCGCCACGCCCCGTCCACAATGTGGACGGGGCGTGAGTGCTGTCCGCAGCTTGACGGGCAGTCTGCGCCGCGCCGCGTTAACCTGTCCCCCACCAAGATCAGCTTAAGGGTGGGGATGTCTGTCACGCCCCGGGCGGCGAGCCGTCCGGGAAGCGCCACGGCAGAAAAGTCGGGCAACTCGCCGGAGAGGGCGTTACTCGGCCGGGGTCTGAATCGATAGGGCAGGTTGCGAGGCTGGTCGGCCCGAGTGGCCGACCGGGGGTGTCGGGAGGGCGACTCCATTATCAAGTTTGGCTTGACGGCGCACGCATTACACGCGTGTAATTTGAATGGGGTTGTTCGCGCGGAACGCAACAAAACGGGACCGGACGGACAAGCACGCCTTTCGCGTGGGGGGTTGCAGCGGCGATGACGCCGGTGCGCGACAAGGAGGCAATTGATGGACGGCCAGCTTGAGGTGGCCGACCTGCTCGGAAACGCGCCGGAGTGGCAGGAGCGGGCGTTGTGCTCGCAGACCGACCCCGAGGCGTTCTTTCCCGAGAAGGGCGGTTCGACCCGCGAGGCGAAGAGGATCTGTGGGCGCTGCGAGGTCAAGACCGAGTGCCTCGAATACGCGCTGGGTCACGACGAGCGGTTCGGTATCTGGGGTGGGCTCTCCGAGCGGGAGCGGCGCAAGTTGAAGCGGCGGGCCGCCTGAGCGGTGTGCGGTCGAGGCGGCGGGGGCCGCCCGACTCGCGCCGCTCGGCAGCCTGACCGAGTCGGTCCAGCGCGCGGGGGTGCGCTAGGTCTGGCTCGTTGCGGGGGGCCGTTCGGCCTGGCACGCGGGGTGCGCTCGGTCTGGCTCGTTGCCGGGGGACCGTTCAGCCTGGCACGCGGGGTGCGCTCGGCCTTGCTTGCGGGGGTGTGCGCTCGGTCTGGCTCGTGGGGTGTGCTCGGCCTGCTTGCTGGGGTGGTGTGCTCGGCCTTGCCTGCGGGGGGATCGCTCAGGCCAGCTCGTCGGGGTCGACCCCCAGGAGGTTCGCCACCTGTTCGATGATCACGTCATGGACGAGATCGGCGAGGTCCTCACGGTCCATGGCCCGGAACTCCAGGGGCCGTCGGTACAGCACGATCCGCGGCGGCACCTCCTGCCGGCCCGGCCGGCCGGGCAGCAAGCGGGCCAGCGGGACCTCGCCGTCCTCCAGCACGTCGGAGTCGTAGACGTTCAAATCCGGCGGGACGTCCTCGACCGCGAACTCGACACCCGCCAACTCCTTGGCGAACCGACGCTCCAGCGTCTCGACGGTGTCCAGGACCAGGTCGTCGAAGACCTCGGCCTTGGTCCGCGCCAACGGCACGGTGGCCGGCACCAGCCGCCCGCGCAGGCCGCGTCCGTGGCGGTCGCGGTGCGCACGCCGGCCGGAGCCGGGGCGGCGGTGTTCCGGGCTGGTCATGAAGCAAAGGGTAGCGCCCGCGTCGGGCCGGTCAGCGGCAGCGCCGTTCCCGTGGCGCGGCGCGTCCAGGACGGTCGACTGTGATCACCATGACGGGCGTGTCGCAACGCGAAGCGGTGCGCCGGACCCGGTAATGGAGATACCCTGCCGCACGTGAGGTCACCACGGCGCTGCTCCCGTAACGGCTGCCCCCGGCAAGCGGTCGCCACATTGACCTATGTCTACAACGAGTCGACAGCGGTGGTGGGGCCGCTGGCCGCGTTCGCCGAGCCGCACACGTACGACCTGTGCGAGCCGCACGCCCGCAGCCTGACCGCGCCACGGGGCTGGGACGTCGTCCGGCACGAGGGCGAGTTCGAGCCCCCGCCGCCCACCACCGACGACCTGGTCGCACTCGCTGAAGCGGTCCGTGAAGCTGCCCGCCCGGCCCCCCGCCCCCCGGAGCCGGACCAGCACCACCCGGAGAACCCCCACCAGACCGGCCGCCGAGGCCACCTCCGGGTAATCCCCCCCAACCACTAACAGCCCCGCCCCAACGCCGCCGCCCCCTGGCCCAGCCCGCCGCCCCCGCCCCGCCCCGCCCCGCCCCATCCCCATCCCCACCCCCACCCCCTCCGGCGCACCCGCCCGCAGGTGTTGATCAAGACGTTTCGGTCACCGATCGGCGTGTTCTTGACGCAAACCTCTTGATCAACATCGTCGGGGGCGGGGGCGGGGGCGGGGGCGGGGGTGGG
>NZ_JBEZGM010000013.1:0-3098 GCF_040649995.1 Micromonospora sp. NPDC048835
ATCTGCGCCCGCTCCGCGGACGACAACCTCTGCCCCGGCATGACTCCTCATCCTGACGAGAATCCACCCCGTTGCAACAACCACTTGAACCCAAGCCGCCCCGAGGCAGCAACATCGGGGATGTCGCGCGGATCTTGCGGGCAGGGACCGGCGGTCGGGGAGGGCGACGGGGCGCAGCGCGGACGGCGGGGGCGCGGACGGCACGGAGGGCACGGGCGGGGAGGGCACGGGCGGGGAGGGCACGGGCGGGGAGGGCACGGGCGGGGAGGCGTCCGGTCAGGTTCGGCGGACGCCGCCCTCGGTGAGGAAGCGGGCGATCGGGAGGGTGGCCGCGCCCAGCGCCACCGCGTCGACCCCGAGTCGGCACAGTTCGATCGACGCCTGCCCGTAGGGCTGGCGCAGCGCCTGCCGGCCGGCGGCCTCGCGGACGGCCGGGAGCAGGTCGCCCAGCGCCATCGCCGCCCAGCCGCCAAGTACGACCCGCTCGGGGTTGAACAGGTTGATCAGGTTGGCCACCCCGGCGCCGAGGTAGCCGGCGGTGTCGTCGAGGACCCGTCGGGCGGTGGCCGAGGTGTCGGCGGCGGCGACCAGCGCGGCGATCTGGGACTCCTCGTCGTCGCCGGGTACCGGTCGACCCCGGCGGGCCTCCCGGTAGCGGTCGATGATCGCCTCGGCTCCGACGTAGGCCTCCAGGCAGCCGCGCGCGCCGCACCGGCAGGCGCGGCCGCCGTACACCAGGGTGGTGTGCCCCCACTCCCCCGCGCTGCTTGACGCGCCCCGGTAGGTGGCCCCGTTGGTGACCACCGACGCGCCGACCCCGGAGCCAACGAGCGCGAAGACGGCGTGCCGGGCGCCTCGGCCGGCGCCGAACCACATCTCGGCCTGACCGAGGGTCTTGGCGCCGTTGTCGATGTGCAGGGGCAGGTCGGTGCCGGCGCCGATCAGGCGTTCCAGCGGCACCCGGTCCCAGCCGAGGGCCTGGGCGTGCACGACGGCCTCGGTGCCCTGCTCGACCACACCGGAGACGCCGATGCCGACGCCGAGTACGTCGGCGGCGGCCACCCCGGCCTGGGCGGTGACCGCGTCGATGCCGGCCAGCACGCGCCCGGCCACCAGGTCGGGCTCGGTGCGGGCCGGGTCGAGCGGGTACTCGACGCTTGCCAGCAGGGTCATCGCGAAGTCGAACAGCTCGACCCGGACCCGGGTCTCGCCGACGTCCACGCCGACCACGAAGGCGTAACGGGGCGCGATGCGCAGCAGCATGCTGGGCCGGCCGCCGTCGGACTCGGCGGCGCCGGCCTCGGCGACCAGCCCCTCGTCGATCAGGTCGGCCACCACGTTGCTGACCGCGGGTTGACTCAGCCCGGTGCTGCGCACCAGGTCCTGCCGGGTGAGCGGGCCGTCCAGGAAGAGCTTGGTCAGCAGGGCGGACCTGTTGCGCAGCCGCACGCTGCGGTTGGTGGCACGCGCCAGCTCCACTCGTCACCTCGTTCCCGTCGGCCGTTCGAGGCGACTGTAACCGCCTCGTGCTTGACGACCCACCGGCCAGCAACTTTAATGACGACATAAATTAAGCCGTGATGTAACTCCCGGGAAACGCCGACGGACCCCGACGGCGCACCCCCGAACCCTGTCCGCAGCCGGCCCCCGTCACCCGACCCCTATCGGTGACGAAGGCCGGCGGACCCCCACCACGCACCGGAAGGGCTGACCCGTGTCGAGACGACACCTCGGGATATTCACCGCCGCCGTACTGGCGGCCGCATCGCTGACCGCCTGCGGCGGCTCCGGCGACGACTCCGCATCGTCGCCCAAGACGCTGACCTACTGGGCCAGCAACCAGGGCGCCAGCCTGGAGGCCGACAAGACCATCCTCCAGCCGGAGCTGGACAAGTTCGAGAAGCAGACCGGGATCAAGGTCACCGTCGAGGTGGTCCCCTGGTCGGACCTGCTCAACCGCCTGCTTGCCGCCGCCACCTCCGGCAAGGGCCCGGACGTGGTCAACATCGGCAACACCTGGTCGGCGTCGTTGCAGGCCACCGGCGCGCTCGTCGAGTTCGACGACGCCGCCCTGACGGCCGTCGGCGGCAAGGACCGGATCGTGCCGGCCGCGCTCGCCGCCGCCGGGGCCCCCGGCAAGCCGCCGGCGGCCGTGCCGCTCTACTCCATGGCGTACAGCCTCTACTACAACAAGAAGATGTTCGCCGACGCGGGCATCACCGCGCCGCCGACGACCTGGGAGCAGGTCGTCGAGTACGGCAAGAAGCTGAGCACCGGCGGCAAGTGGGGCCTGGCGATCGAGGGCGCCAACCCGTCGGAGAACGCGCACCACGCCTTCACCTTCAGCCAGCAGTACGGCGGTGAGTGGTTCGACTCGGCCGGCAAGCCGACCTTCGACACCCCGCAGAACGTGTCGGCGATCAAGCGGTACGTCGACTTCATGGCCGCCGACAAGATCACCAACCCGAGCAACGCCGAGTACGCGCAGAACCAGTCGGTCTCCGACTTCGCCAACGGCAAGGCCGCCATGCTGCTGTGGCAGTCCGCCGGCTCGAACCTGAAGACGCAGAACATGCCCGCCGACGCGTACGGGGTGGCCCCGGTGCCGTTCCTGGCCAGCCCGCCGGCCGGCGGCAAGAAGGTCAACAGCATGGTCGCCGGCATCAACATGGCGGTGTTCAAGCACACCAAGAACAAGGACGGCGCGCTGAACTTCGTCAAGTTCATGACCAGCGACGAGGAGCAGACGATCCTCAACAAGACGTACGGCTCGCTGCCGGCGGTGAAGACCGCGGGCGCCGACCCGGCGTTCACCGCCCCGGAGCAGAAGACCATCCAGGAGACCCTGGTCACCACCGCGGCCCCGCTGCCGCAGGTGCCCGAGGAGAGCACGTTCGAGACCCTGGTCGGCACCGCGATGAAGGAGCTGTTCGCGGACGCGGCAAGCGGCAAGCCGGTCACCGAGGCCTCGGTGAAGGCGAAGCTGACCGACGCGCAGCAGAAGATGCGCTGACCCAGGCGTCACCGGTGGGCGGGGGGGGGGGGGTGGGCCCCCCCCCCCCCCCCCCCCCCCCCGGGCCCCCCAGGGGGACCCCCCC